>JAISAV010000091.1 GCA_031266545.1 Odoribacteraceae bacterium
TTTATTTTCGGAGGGTCGGACATGGGACAAGAATTTTGGTTGGGCAGCGGCTACGTGTTAAGCGTCGGAATACCTATCAGCAAAGACAAAACCGTGACACTGGGGACGAGCTATCACTACATGGGTTATGCTAAAGAAGGCGTGCGTTATAATATCAATCAGTTTACCTTTGATTTAATGGGTATCGGGAAGGGATGGAATGGAATATATCGAATAGGCATTCCATTTTCGTGCACGGCTTCTTACGAGGGGAGCAAAACGAGTGTACAAGATATTGTAAACCCTATCAACATTTCCATAGGTGGAGGTTATGGCTGGTCGGTGGGTAATCTGTGCCTCGGGGTGAATATTGAGATCAGGATGAGCAATCTATTTAAAAAGAAACAAATAGATAATAAAGGATCTATGGGCTTCAACATGGGAACGGTGCTTAGTTACCGTTTTTAGACCAGTAGTATAAGGGGGCGAGGAGAGAAAGGATCGGCACATCTTTTCTCTCCCTCCCGCTCGGCACAGTATAGAGATTACGCCGAGCAGAAAGGAGACGGCCGAAGAAGTCACCGCTGCGACCGTGAAGCGGGCCAGCGTGATCTTCACGCCGAACAAAAAGTTACGTGAAATGCTGAAGAACGTCAAGTTTACGAAGATATAAGAGAGAAAAGGGACGAGTTGCCCCGTCCCTTCCTTGTCCTTTACTGTGCTTGCAGCTTGAACGTCACCGGCATCGAGAAGCGTACCGGGACGGGCACGCCCCCTTGCCTGCCGGGGAGCCAGTCGGGCATCGCGCTCACCATGCGGATGGCCTCCTCGTCGAGGGAGGGATCGGCCGAGCGCGCCACCGAGACGTCCCGGATCTCCCCCTTGCTCCCGATCACGAACTGCACGATGACCACGCCTTGCACGCCGTTCTGCTCGGCGATCGAGGGGTAGCGCAATCGTTTGCCGATCCAACTCCTCATGGCCCGGTCGCCACCGATGAACGTGGGTTGTTGCTCCACGCTACCGCTGAAAAAGATGCTATCCACGACGCCGATCACGGCTTGATGATCGATCAGGTCGGCGATATCATCGCCCTCCAACTCGTCATTGCCAAGGACCGTCGCCACGGAGATCATCGTGTTCGCGCGGTTCAGCTCGTCTTGCGTGAGGATTTCCTGATCGTCCGGCACCTCCTCGGTGATCAGGAGGACGGTGTACTTGATCGACGACTTGATCTTGGGTATTTCCGGCAGCGGTTGCGTCACGACCACCTTGTTCTCGTCCGGCAGGGTGAGCACCGCGAGCGTCGCCACTTCCGTCCTTGCTGCGGGCGCGGCCGTCGCGGGCGCGACGAGGTTCAGCAGTTCGGGGATGGCGATCACGAGCAGCGCGAAAACGGTGACGCCGAGAAACGCCAGCAGGTGTCGCTTGTTAGAATCCCCGCGAAGCGCGTAGGCCCCGTACTCCTTGTTTCTCTCGTTGAAGACCAGCTCTCGCCAGTCTGCCCGGGTAATGTCAATGTTTCGTACCATGATGCTTAAGTTTTTAGTTCAAATTAAAGATGCACGCCCCGCGATATTTCCATAAGAAAAAGATTTTTTTTACATTTGTCGCTATCAAATATCAAGGAATCGAGTATTTACCATTTAACGACAGAGTTTTTATGAATCAAGAGGATGTTCAATTTTATCTCGACGAGACAAAGGAGCGAATGGAAGCGGCGTTGCACCACCTGGAGGTGGAGCTGAGCAAGATCAGGGCGGGCCGGGCAAACCCGAAGATCTTGCAGGACGTGCTGGTCGACTATTACGGTAGCCCGACGCCCCTCGCGCAGGTGGCGAATATCGCCGTCCCCGACCCGCGCACCATCGCCGTGCAACCGTGGGACAAGAAAATTATCCCGACCATCGAGCGCGCGATCATGAACGCCAACCTCGGGCTTAACCCGGACAACAACGGGGAGATCATCCGCATCAACATCCCCGCGCTGACCGAGGAACGCCGCCGCGACCTCGTCAAGCAGAGCAAGGGAGAGGCCGAGATCGCCAAGGTCAGCATCCGCAACGCCCGCCGCGACGTCATCGAGCAGGTGAAGAAGATGGTCAAGGAGGGCCTGCCGGAAGACCTCGCGAAAGACGCCGAGGCCAGCGCCCAGAAGTTGACCGACGACTTCGGGAAGCGGGTAGACGAGCAACTGGCCAAGAAGGAGAAAGACATCATGACGATCTGATCGATGGCCCGCGTGTTGATCGTTATCCCCGCCCGCTATCACTCGAAACGCCTGCCCGGCAAGCCCCTGCGGGAGATCGCGGGCGTGCCGATGATCGAGCGCGTGGCGCGCGTGGCGGCGAGCGTTTGCCGGGCGGCGGGCGACCGGGATCACGTCGTGGCCACCGACCACGCCGACATCGAGCGCTTCTGCCGCTCGCGGGGCCTGCCCATTGTGATGACCCCCGACACCTGCCGCGACGGGACGGAACGCTGCCGCCTCGCCGTGGAGGCGCTGGAACGGGAGGGGCGCAAGCGCCCGCACTTGATCGTCAACCTGCAAGGGGACAACCCGCTGTGCCCCCCGTGGGTGGTCTCGGCAGTCATCCGCGCGTGGGAGGAGTCCCCGGGTGCGGCCGTCTACACCCCCTGCGTGCGCCTCGACTGGAAGGAGTACGACGCGCTCGTGGAGGCCAAGAAGACGACCCCCTTCTCGGGCACGACCGTGCTGGTGGATAAGCACCTCCGCGCCCTCGCCTTCTCGAAGGCGATCCTTCCCGTCATCCGTCGCCCGGAAGAGGCCCGTTGCGCCTCTCCCCTCTCCCCCGTCCGTCGCCACGTGGGCCTGTACGCCTACACGTACGAGGCGCTACGGCAGCACGCGACCCTCGAGGAATCCCCCTACGAGCGGGCCGAGGTGGAGGGGTTGGAGCAGGCGCGCTTCCTGCACAACGCCCTGCCGGTGCAAGCGGTGGAGGTCGACTACCGGGGACGGGAGACGACCGCCGGCGTGGATTCCGAGGAAGACATCGCCCGCGTGGAAGCGATCCTCGCGCGGCACGGCGAGTTCGATTCAAGCCGCGAGGAATGATCGCGCTCGGCGATGACGACGCGATCCTCGGCGACCTGCTCCCCGCGGGCGCCTCCCTCGACCGCGTGCTGGACGAGCACGCCCGCTTCGTCGAGCGGAAGACGCGCCCCCTGACCCCCTCCCCCGCGCCGCTTTTCCTGAACGTCTCCGGCATTCCCGGGGCGGGGAAATCCACGCTGGCCGCGCAAATCCTGCGGGAGGATCCCTCGCTGCTTTACCTCTCGTTTGACGAGTTGATGGAAGGACTCGTGGGCTACCGGGAAGATTTCCACCGGCTGGGGGCTGCGGCCGCCTTCGCGCGCTGGGAGTTGCCCGCGCGTCACCTCGGGTACCGCTTCCTGCGCGAGGCCGTCGACCGCCGTTACTCGATCCTCTTCGAGCACGGCAACGCCACCCCGTCGCACGTCGCCCTCTACCGTCGCTTGAAACTCGCGGGGTATCGCGTCGAGATCCGTTTCTTAGACGTGGACGTGCCGACGGCCCTCGAGCGGGTACGCCGCCGCGAGCGCTCGTTCCCGGAGGCGCTAGTCGTCGAGCGCGCCGCGCTGCTCCGGGAGTTAAACGAGGTTTACAAGGAGATAGTTGATAAATTTGAAATCATTCGATCATGAGCCAAACAATCATCATCGCACGCCACGGGAACACCTTCCTGCCCGGGGAGACTCCCCGGCGCGTGGGCGGGGCGACCGATCTGCCGCTGGTGGAGGAGAAACGGGCGAGAGCCGCGGGAAAATATTTATTGACTAACGGCCTCCGTCCCGACAGGGTTTACGCGGCGCCGTTGAAACGCACGACGCGCACGGCGGAATTAATCGTCGAGGAGGCGCGGTGGAACTTGCCGGTGCTCGCGGAACCCCGCTTCACGGAAGTGGACTACGGCCCCGACGAGAACCAGACGGAGGAACAGGTAAAGCGCCGCCTCGGCGAGGAATACGCGCGAGCCAACGCCTTGCCCCTCCCCGATGACGCGGGAGTTTTGGCGCTTGGCGAGAAATACCTCGATGCGTGGAACGCGCGGGCCGTCGTGCCCCCCGGTTGGCGGGTTGACGTGGAAGCGATCACCCGCTCGTGGAGGGCTTTCGCCGCGGAAATCCCTGACGGGGAGCGCGTCTTGCTCTGCACCTCGAACGGGATCATCCGCTTCGCCCCCTGTCTGTTGGAGGGGGAACGCGACCTCTTCTGCCGCAAGCACGATCTCAAGGTGGCCACGGGCAGCCTCTCCATCTTCCAGCGCGACGACGACCGCTGGCGCTGCGTGGCGTGGAATATCAAACCTTTCACTCATCACGCCTAATCCCCGACGCGCGCCGTGCTTGGCGAGTTATTCGCTCGCAACCATCACGCCATCGTTGCAATTATTTCGGGAAAATCGACAACCTCAGGGGATTCATTCCTCTTTATATAGTGTCGATTAGGAGACGCCATGCGATCGCGCGAGAGGGAAAAACGCGCTCGCAGGGCTACAGGAGCGCATTTGCGGCGAGTTTGGCACGAGATTTGTCCGGCAGACGCTGTTTATCATTTACAGGTCGTCTCGTGATATAAAACATGGATATAACACGACAGAATGCCAAATTTTAAAATTTAAAACTAACGGAGACATGAAAAAAGGAACAATTGTACTCGCGGCCATGCTGTTCATCCCGTGGATATCGCGCGCGCAGGAGGCCCCCCGCCTCTTCTCGCTGCGCGAGGCAGTCGCTTTCGCCATCGAGCACAACAAGCAACTGCAATCGTCGGCGATGAACGTCGAGCTTTTCCAGCAGAAGGTGCGGGAGGCCATCTCGCAGGGACTCCCGCAAGTGAACGGGACGGTCGACTACGCTACCAACTTCAACCACGAGATGAGTTTCGGGCAGGCCATGCAGATCAAGATGAAAGACCAGTCCAACGCCAAGCTCTCGCTGCAACAACTGCTCTTCAGCGGGCAATGGATCGCCGGTATACAAGCCAGTAAAATCGCGAAACGGCTGGCCGGGCAACAGGTGGAACTCACCACGCAAGAGGTTATCGAAAACGTGTGCAACTCCTACTATAGTATCCTGATCAGCACGCGGATGCTGGCGATCATCGGCCAGAACATCACGTACATGAATCAAACGCAAGAGCACACCCGAAACATGTTCGCGGCCGGCACCAGGGAAGAAACCGACGTGGACCAGATCCGGATCACCGTGGGGCAACTCAAGAACGCGCACCTCTCCATGCAGCGGACGTTGGAGGTGGCCTACAACCTGTTGCGCCTGCAAATGGGTCTCGATGAAAACGCCCCGCTGGCGCTCGGCGACGACCTCGCGCGACTCCTCGCCCCGGTGACGCGCGCGTCGCTCCCCGGCGACGCCTTCGACCCGGGGGACAACCTGCAATTCCGCCTCGCGAGCACGCAAACGGAGATCAACCAAAAGCTGCTCGACGTCGAAAAGTGGAGCTACGCCCCGACGCTCGGCGGCATGTACTCGTACACCTACAAGGTACTGAAGCCGGAACTGGACATGAGTCCCAACCACTCCGCCGGGTTGAGCCTCTCGATCCCGATCTTCTCCGGGCTGCAACGCAAGGCGAAGGTCGCGCAGGCGAAAATCACGCTGGAGCAAAGCCTGCTGACCAAGAGCCTGCTGGAAGACCAGTTGAGGTTGCAGGATAACCAACTGAGGTCGGAACTGGACAACGCGCTCGAGAATCACGCGTTGCAACAAGAGAACATCGAGGTGGCGCGGCGCGTGCTGGACAGCTACAAGCGCAAGTACGAGCTGGGCGCCCTCTCGAGCATGGAATTAACGCAGGCGAACAGCACCTACCTGCAGGCCGAGAGCAACTACGCCAGCGCCGCCCTCGCGCTGCTACAGGCATGGCTGAAACTGGAGAAGCTACACGACCGCCTCTCCCTCTATCAATAAATCTTTTAAAAACGACACGATATGATGAAGTATCTTATTTTAGCGACAACGGCGGCGGCCATGATGGCCGGGTGCGCCGGTAAGACGAACACGAACGCGACCGGGGGGGAGGAGAAGGCCATCCCCGTGAAAGTGATCACCCTCGAGACGAGGCACGTGGACCGGAGCGTCGACTACACGGCAAGCCTCGAGGCCGACGAGCAGGTATATTACGCCCCGGCCTCCCCCGGGAGGATCGAGCGGATCCACGTGGAGGTGGGCGACCGCGTGCGCGCGGGCCAGGTGCTCGTCGAGATGGACAAGACGCAACTGGTGCAGGCCGAGGTGCAACTGCAAAACCTCGAGACCGAGTACCAGCGCGCCGAAGCGTTGTTAAAGACCAACAGCATCTCGCGGCAGGCGTACGACGCGATCGTCACGCAGCGCGAGGTGGCCAGCACGAACGTCCGCTTCCTGAAGGAGAACACGCGGCTGCTCGCCCCGTTCGACGGGGTGATCACCGGCCGCTACTTCGAGGCGGGCGAGATGTACGCCGGGGCGCCGGCCGGCGGGGCGCCGAAAGCCTCGATCGTCCGCGTCGAGAAGATCAACCCCCTCAAGGCGCTCGTCAACATGACCGAGGAACTCTACCCGGTGATGCGCGAGGGACTGCCCGTCGAGCTAAAGGCCAGCGCCTACCCCGACCGCGTCCACGCCGGGAAGGTGAGCATCGTCTACCCGACGATCGACCGGACGTCGCGCACGTTCACCGTGGAGGTGCGCGTGCCTAACGACGACCGCACCCTCCGCCCGGGGATGTTCGGGACGATCAACTTCTTCGTCGGCAGCGCCGACGCCATCATCGTGCCCGCGCTGGCCGTGCTGAAGCTGCAAGGCTCCAACGTCCGCTACGTCTTCCTGAACGACAAGGGGAAGGCCCGCCGCGTGGAAGTCACCCTCGGCAAGCGCTTCGAGGATCAGGTGGAGATCATCTCCGACAAGATCAAGGCCGGTGACCAGCTCGTCTGCGTCGGGCAGGCGCGCCTCGTGGACGGGACGGCGCTCGAGATCACGCGTTAAACAATAATCCAGTTAACCCGAAAAAACATGAGCATTTACACCACCGCCGTCGAAAAGCCCATCACCACGATCATGATCTTCATCGGGGTCATGGTGCTGGGGATCTTTTCGCTGCTGCAACTGCCCGTCGAGCAGTTGCCCAAGATGGATCCCCCCTACCTGTCGGTCATGGCCACCTACCCGGGCGCCAACGCCGCCGACATCGAGGAGAATATCACCAAGATACTGGAAGACCAGTTGAATAGCGTCGAGAACCTCAAGAACCTGACCTCTAATTCCTACGACAACCTCTCCGTGGTGACGCTGGAATTCGAGTGGGAGGTCAACCTCGACGAGGCCGCCAACGACGTGCGCGACGCCATCGACCGGGCCATATCGAGCCTCCCGGACGACGTCGATCGCCCCTCCCTCTTCAAGTTTAACACCTCCATGATGCCGATCATCATCTACACGGTGAACGCCGACGCCTCCTACCCCGGCATCGACAAGATCATCGACGACAAGGTGGTCTCGCGCCTCAACCGCATCGACGGCGTCGCCTCCGTCGGCATCGGCGGGGCGCCCAAGCGGGTGGTATACGTCGACGTCGACCCCCGGCGGCTGGAAGCCTTTAACCTGACCGTCGAGCAGATCGGCAACGTGATCGCCGCCGAGAACCTCGACCTGCCCGCCGGCAACGTGAAGACGGGGCTGATGAGTTACCAGGTGCGCGTCGAGGGCGAGTTCAACGACAGCGAGCGGATCAAAGACCTCGTCATCGGCACCAGCGACGGCAAATCCGTCCTCGTCCGCGACGTGGCCAGCGTCCGCGACACGATCAAGGACCTCACGCAGGAACAGCTCGTCAACCGCGAGCAGGGCGCCGTGGTCTTCGTCACCAAGCAATCCGACGCCAACACCGTCGCCGTCGCCAAGAACGTCAAGCTCGAGATGGAGAACATCAAGAAAGACCTCCCCGCCGACGTCCGCGTCGAGATGCTGCTCGACAACTCCGAGTTCGTCGTCCAGTCCATCAACAACCTCGCCGAGACGCTGATCTACGCCTTGATCTTCGTCGTGCTGGTCGTCTTCTTCTTCCTCGGGCGGTGGCGCGCCACCTTCATCATCGCGCTGACGATCCCGATCTCGCTGGTGGTGGCCTTCATCTACCTCTTTGCCACGAACGAGTCGCTCAACATCATCTCCCTCTCCTCGCTCTCGATCGCCATCGGGCTGGTGGTGGACGACGCGATCGTCGTGCTGGAAAACGTCACGAAGCACATCGACCGGGGCAGCTCCCCGCGCGAGGCGTCGAAGTACGGCACCAACGAGGTATGGCTCTCCGTGATCGCCACCACGCTGGTCATCGTCGCCGTCTTCTTCCCCCTGACGCTCGTCACGGGCATGACCGGCGTCATCTTCAAGCAACTGGGTTACATCATCTGCATCACCGTCGTCACCTCCACCGTGGCCGCCATCTCGCTCACGCCGATGCTCTCCTCCATCATGCTGCGCCTGCGCAAGGTGGG
>JAISAV010000160.1 GCA_031266545.1 Odoribacteraceae bacterium
CAAAACTAAAGGGAAAAAGAACAGGCAAAATCATGTGATTTCAAAACAGTCCGGTGAAACATAAAGCTCTCGAATATATACCCTTAGACTAATAAAAATCTGTCAATAAATTTAGTTGCAATGAGGACAAAATGCCTAAAAATGATTGGATAATTGGGTACACGAAACTGAACACCCTACCCGAAGGGGTGTTCAGCAATAGCGTGGGGCAACGCCCCACGAATGGTCACCCGATGAATAACAAGCAGGCTGAAAACCTGCGAACCAATACAATACCATGCTATTGCTTACGCCCTTTCAGGGCTTGGAGAATAATATGATCCGGTTCGTGGGGCGTTGCCCCACGCTATTGCTTGGCGGGCCTTCAGCCCTTCGGTGGATTTCGTGCTAGGCTGGAGCCTTGCTTTTAACCCGGCGTAGGCTGGAGCCTACGCCGAGCGGAAAGATTGATGACGTCAGGCACCGTCGCGCGTAGGGGCGAATAGTATTCGCCCTTTCTCCCGTGTTGGGGCGGGTTAGGGCGAATATTATTCGCCCCTACGGCACGACGATTTCTCAAGTACAACTATGTTGGATAACGAGTTATTGCGGGAGGCCCAGCACTTGCGCCTCGTCCGGCGTTAGCAACCGGCCCCAGATGGCGACGGTGGCCACGTCCATCTCGCTATCTTCCCTGTTGTTGTCCTCGAAGAAGAGGACGCCATCCGGGGAGAGGCTACCCCTGATGTTGTCAACCGCGACGTTGATGGAGCTGTTGACCCGCACGCCGTCCACGTAGAAGTACCTGCGCCCGCCCGCTTCCGCTTGCGTGAGGTCGGTGATCACGACCAGCCGGTGCCACGTGCCGGGGATGATGTTACACGCGGTCACGGCGGTTCCGGCTCCACCGAGCGTCGGCGGGGTAGAGTTGCGGATAAAGAGGTCGGCGTCGTCATTACCGGAGAGGTTTACCAATTCCGTGTTGAAGAAGGCGTAGTACTTCCCGGCGGACGGTATCCTGAGGTCGAACATCATGGTGTACTGGTTGACGCGCGCTCCCCCGCCGTTGGCGGCAATCCCGTGGTTGGCCGCGAAGTAGGTGACCACGGGCATCGTGATCGCCTTGTTGTTGGCGGTCGGCCCGGCTATCGGTGTTGGCGCGGCGCCCGTGCCCAGCGAGGTGTTGGGGTGGGTGGTGACTAACGTCAGGTCGTGGCCGATGGTGGCCCGGGTCAGGTTGCTCGCGTCCTCAAATTCCCACAAGCCGTTGGCAGAGGAGAGCACGTGAGCGGCGGTGGGCAGCGTCACGGTCACCTCGACGGTGGCGAACTTGGAGGGATCCGTGGCGGAAGCTACCTTGACGGTGGCGACGCCCGCGGAGAGGGCCTCGATCACGCCGTTATTTACCGTGGCGATGCCGGGATAGTCCACCGACCAGCTAATCGATTGATTCGCCTCGGCAGGCAGCACGGTGGGCACGACCGTTTGCGTCTGCCCGACGACAAGCGTGATGGCGGACGGGGCGACGGTCACGCTCCCCACCGGCGTCGCGATGATCGTGACGTTGACCCTCGCGGACTTGCCCGGGTCGGCGACGGAGGTGACCGTGACGACGGTCGTGCCCACGGCGCGGCCCGTGATCACGCCATTCTCTACCGTGGCGACGGCGGGGTCGTCCACCGACCAGAAAAGTTCCTGGCTGGCGGTCGCGGGCGAGACAGTAGGCGTGATCGTCAGCGACTCCCCGGTGATGATGGTGGCCGAGGGGAGATCGACGGCGATCTCTTGCACGAGCGACGGGGTGACGGTCACGTGGATCTCGGCCGTCTTGGTCTGGTCGGCGACGGCGGCAATCGTGACGATGGTCGTCCCGAGGTTGACGCCACGGATCGCGCTGCCGTTGGCGACGGCGATCGTCGTGTCGGCGCTGTACCACGCCACCTGCTGGTCGGCGCCGAGCGGCACGACGGTCACGACGGTCGGGCGCGCCTCGTCAATCCTGACGGTGAGGCTATCGGGTAGCACCGTCACGCCCTGAACGGCGATAGGCTTGTCTTCTGCCTCCTTGTCATCCTTGCAGGAGGCGAGGGCCAACATGCAGCACGCGGCGGCAATCATGGCCATTTTTGTCATTAATCGTTGTATCATAACAGATATCTTTTTTATTATTCAGTTTTGGGAGCATCAATATCGGTGATCTTCCCCGTGATGACCTTTCCCGCCGTCCTGTAGTGTAGCTCGAAGCTACGCGACACGCGGTCGTAGAAGCTGCCGGACAAGTCCTCCACGTCGGCGCCTTCCCACGGGGTGATGGTAATCGTGCCGTTGGCGGCGATGGTCAGGAGCATGTAATTGGTGGCGAGATTTTGCACGTTATCTTCCATATCATGCACCACGAGGCGGACTTGATTGGCCGAGATGGCTTTCAAGATGGGCATGACGGGCCTGATCGCGCCCCCCGCCTCGGCGGAACTGCCGGAGTAGTCGCCGGAGTAGTCGTTCACCATGACAATCTCGTGGACGATGGAGCGCAGGTTGGGGTTGACGTCATAGCCCGCGTTATTCGAGACGATGGACAGCGGCAAGGCGTAGGCAACGTCGGCGTCGAGGCCGTCGAGGTCAACGGGCACCTCCAGCGTGCCGTATTGTTCACCGGCGCGGATCAGCACGCGGAGGGGTTCGGGCAACTCGTAACAGAAGGCGGGGAGTTGCACCTTATCCTCGTAGAGGGGGTTCTCGAGCCGCCGCTGCGTGTTGAGCGAGTCAAGGGCGCGCGGGTCTACCTCTAACTGCACGGCAATCTCGCGCGTGATCGGCTCCGAGGAGGCGCAGTAGACGGAGAAGACCATCTTGTTATCGGCCACGCCGTAGGGGTAGCTCACCGTGTACAGGAGATCCTTGCTATTCGTGAGGTACAGCGTTTTCTTGTACTGTTCCCCGAAATCGAGGTCGTCGCAGGAGGCAAACGCCAGCGCGAGGAGGAGAAAATATACGTGTTTCATGTTTTCTATCGTTTTATGGTTGATACACTTGTCAATACCCCGGCATCTGGTCGAGTTTCGGGTTCTTGTCCGCCTCCGTCTTGGGGACGGGGAAGAAGGTCTGGCGCGAGGTGAAGACCTTGTACGTCCACGCGCGCTGGTTGACGCGCACGATGGAGTGGAAAGCGTCGGGATCGCTGGAACGGGCGTCGACGTTGACGCCGCGGACGGGCTGGTTCTCGTAATCGACGGCGGTCTTGGTGCGTCGCAGGTCAAAATAGCGCCTTCCCTCCCAGGCAAACTCGACCTGTCGCTCGCGGAGGATCAGGTCGCGCACGCGTTGCCTGTCGCCGAGATCCGCGTCGCTAATGCCGGGCAAGCCCGCGCGATAACGGACGAGATTAAAGCAGCGCTTCATCTCGGAGAGATCCCTCGAGACGGTAACGTCGCCGATGGTGTAGGACTGATCCAGCTCGTTCATCGCCTCGACGTAGTTGAGGTAGACCTCTGCCATGCGGTAAACGGCGATAAACTTCGTGGTCTGGTGCCCGCCGCTGTACCACGAGTCCTCCGGGCCGGTAAACTTACGGCAGAGGTAGCCGGTCATCGGGTAATCCTCCGTGTCGATCGAACCGGCGCCCCACGTCGACGTGCTCGCGATATCCTTCCCGCTCTGCGAGTTAAAGTAGAACTTGGCCACGCGCCCGTCCACGAGATTCACCGAGGCGGTGGGGGTAGAGATGGAGAGAATATACGAATTGTTAAAGACAACGGTGGCGTAGAAGCGCATCTCGCGGTTGAGGTACCAGCGGTGGGTGCCTCCCAGGATGGTCATCCCGTTGGTCTCGCGCGCCCCGGAGAAGGTGAAGTCGTTGACGGTGTAGCCAGTTTCGTAGGGGCAGTCGGGCGTCGCGTCCTGTATGGTGCGCCCGTTGGCCATGTAGTAGGCATCGACGAGGTTCTGCGTCAGGTTCATGTCCCCGTAACCGTTGATGATGCGCGGCGAGAGGTAGCGGTTGGCGGCGTTCACGGAGGTGCCTTGACGGCTAAAGAGGATCTCCACGTTGTCCGACGCGAGCTGGCAGACGCCGTTAAACATGTCCGAGTAGGAGTGGAAGTGGTCGATCCCGCCCACCCCATTCGGGAAGTTCGCCCGGTCTGCCGCGGGCACGGGAGGATCGGGGGTATTGGGCAAGCGCGGCACGTTATAAAGGTCGGCGGGCTTAAGGTCGACCAACTGCTTGGCCGCCGCGGCGGCGATGGCCCATTTCTCGTTGCTCTTTTCCGGGTTAAGGTAGGGTACACCGGCGTCGTTGACGAACCCGGCGAACTCCGCGTTCTCGCCGTTGTAGAGCGGGCTGGCCGTGTACAAGGTAAGGCGGGAAAGAACAGCCATCGCCGAGTTTTTCGTGGGTTTGCCCACGTCGCTCGCCTCGGCATAGAACGTCGGCAGCAGCCGGATGGCCTCTCGGAGCAGCCCGACCACGTGATCGCTGCACTCGTCCCACGTGCCCCGCTCGATAAACAGATCCTCGAGCGGCGTGTCCATCGTGACGGGCGGCGGGACGATGGGCACCGGCCCGAACATGAGCATCAACTCGAAGTACAGATACGCCTTGACAAATAGGGCCTCGCCCGTCCACTCGAGGCGCTTGAGGTCGCTGACCTCCGTGCAATTGTGTATCTCCTGCAGGAAGATATCGGCCTTTCGGATCCCCTCGTACAAGTCACTCCAACGACTGTTATAACTGTAAAGGTTGTCGGACGACAGCTCGTTGTTGGCGAAATAGTTATACGGGTGGTTGGCGCGCTTGATCGTGAACATCCCCTCGTCGGAGATGGCCACCCACGGCAGGGACATGGACTGTGAGGCGGTCAACGCGCCGGGGTCGGGAATATAGCTGTAAACGTTGTCGAGGTATCGCTGCGCGTATTCCGGGCGCTTAAAGACGGAGTCCATCGTCGCGAGATCCGTGATATACGGGTCAATGTCCAAGAAACTGCACGATTGAAACACTCCCGCGGTCATTGCCACGCAAAGGATAAGCGGGAGCAGGCTCTTTTTAATGGAATATATACTATTCATGATCATCTCTTTTTAGAATGAAAACTGTACGACTAACGAGTAAGAACGGGTCAGCGGGTAAACGGCGCCGTTGCTGCTGGCCTGCTCGGGATCCCAAAGTTTAACCTTGTCCCACACGTGGAGGTTGTCGCCGATCAGCGAGATGCGGCAGTTGGTCATGGCTATCTTTTCCGCCAGCGATTGAGGAAGGGTATAGCCGACCTCGAGCGTCTTCAGGCGCAGGAAGCTGGCGTCGGCCAGCCAGAAGGTGGAGTTGCGGTTGTTGTTGGAGTTCTCGCCGTAGGTGAGCCGCGGGAAACGCGCGTTGGGGTTTTCCGTGGCCGGGTCGCCGGAGTAGAAGGCAGGCGTCCAGCGGTTTTTTTGCTGCTTGACGATGCTCAGGACGTTGCCCGTGCGACCACCGGAGAACGGGTAGTAACCGGAGCCGCCCATGAAATAATCCACCTTACCGGAGCCGCGGAAGAAGATATTAAAGTCCAAGCCCTTCCACGCGACGCTACCGGCAAAGCCGTACTGTAACTTGGGAACGTTGGAGTTACCAATGGGAACGATATCGTCATTATCGATGCGGTCGTCGCCGTTCACGTCCTGGTACTTGATGTCGCCGGGCAATACCTGCCCGAATTGCGTGGGGCTGTTGGCCACGTCGGCCTCGTTCTTGAAGAGACCCAGCGCGATCAGGCCGCGGGTGACGTCGTTACTCGTGCCCTTGTGCGCCATGTAGGGATAGCGGGGCGGTACCTCGTCGTAGTCGATGATCTTGTCCCGCGTGTAGGTAAAATTCCCGCGCACCTCCACGTTAAAGTCGCCGAACCGGCGGGTGTAGGAGGCCGTGCCGTCCGCGCCCCAGCTTTTCATCTTGCCGACGTTGCCCCAGACCGTCTTGCTGCCGATACCCATCGTGCCGGGCAACGAGGCGCGCTGCATAAAGATGTTATCGCGGTTGTCGATAAACGCGTCCACGACGACGTTCAGGGAGTTCCAGAGCAAGAGGTCGATACCCCAGTTTTGCTTCACGGCCTGCTCCCATACCAGCCCGGTGGAACCGATCGCGTCTTCCGAGATGCCGGTTTGCCCGCCTTGCCGCGTGTCGCCAAAGACGTAACCCCGCGCCGCCATGTCTACCGTGGAGAGGTAGGGGAAGCGCGTGTCCTGTATCTCGTCGTTACCCACGAGGCCGTAAGAGTAGCGCAGTTTTAAGGTATTGATAAAGGGAAAATGTCGCTGCACGTAAGCGTGATTGGAAACGACGTATCCCAGCGCGACAGAGGGAAAGAAACCGAAACGCTGCCCCTTCGGGAAATTCTCGGAGCCGTTGTAACCGAAGTTGCCCTCGATAAAAAAGATGTCATTATAGGAATAGGTAAGACGGCCCGCGATGCCTTGATCCCGCTCGGGGATGGAGAGCAACTCGTCGGTCACGTCGGTACGCTGGTAGTCCTTCTGCTGGTAGAGGAGCAGGGCGCTGGCGCGGTGCTTGTCGCCGAAGGAGACGTTGTAGTCTAATTTGGCCTCCGCGTAGATCGTGCGGCGACCGTAGGAGGTGCTGCTGAACTGCATGGGCTGTGCCGCGACCGTCCGGCTGGTGATCAGCTCGCCCGTGTTCCAGTTGCGGTCGAGCGCGATGTAGAGGTCGGGCATCTTCGTGCGGCTGGTCTGGTGGAAGTTCAGGTTGTCAAAGGAGATGGATCCCGTGGCTTTTAGGCCGTGCAGGATCATGCTTAAATCCTGCTCCACCTTTAACAACGACTCGATGGTGTTGCTGCGCTCGGTGATAAATCCCGTCTGGTTTAACAGCACGGTGGGCGAGGTATTATTACCGGAGCCGTAGGAGGGGTATTGCCCGTTCGAGTAGATGGTCGGCACCGTCAACGGGGTGATGTTGGCCTGCGCGTTCCAGATGCTGCTGGTCGTGCCCAGCCCCGGGCGGTTCATATCTATAAGCTTGGCCGAGAGGAGGAGGCTGACCCTCGTCCACGAGGTCACGTCCACGTCGATGTTACTGCGGAAGGTGTACTGGTCGCGGCGCACGTTGGAGTGGTAGCGCTCCATGCCGTTCTCCTTGTAGATGGCGTCGTTGGTACGGTAGAAGCCACTCATGTAATATTTGGCCATCTTGCCGCCGCCGGAGATGTTGATGTTTCCCTGCACGCCGTAGGTTCGCTCGCGGAGGATCTCCTCCTGCCAGCTCACGTCGGGGAAGAGATCCGGGTCCATGCCATACTTGATGATATCGAACGTGGCCGGCGAGTAGACCACGCCCCCGCCGCGGACGATGCTCGCCTCGTTGGCGAGACGGGCGTAGTCGTAAGCCCGCAGGTATTCCGGCAGCCGCGGGAGGGTCTCCATCATGGTCTTGACGTTGGCGCTGATGGAGATCTTGCCCTCCTGCCCGCGCTTGGTGTTGATCAGGATCACGCCGTTGGCGCCGCGGGCGCCGTAGATGGCCGTGGCCGTGGCGTCCTTCAGGATGGAGAAACTCTCGATGTCCTCGGGCGCCAGCTCGTTCAGACTGGCGGCGCCGCGATCGATGCCGTCGATCAGTACCATCGCGTTTCGTCCGGCGCCAAAGGTGCTGATGCCCCGTATCCAGAACTCGGAGACGTCGTTGCCCGGCTCGCCGCTACGCTGCACGCCGATCAACCCGGCGATGCGACCGCTCAGCGCGTTGCTGACCGAGGAGACGCTGCCGGATAGCAACATCTCCGGCTTGACGGTGGAGATGGAGCCGATGACGCTGACCTTGCGCTGGGTGCCGTAACCGACGACGCTAACCTCTTCCAGCGTCTGGACGGCCTCTTCCAGCACGACGTTGATAATCTGCTGGGCGGCCCTGCCCACGGGAAGCTCCTGCGCCTTGTAGCCGACGAAGGAGAAGATCAGCGTGCTACCTTGCGGCACGCTGATCTCGTACGTGCCATCCGTCTTGGAGAGGGTGCCCTTCGCGGGATTACCCTTGGGGTAGATGGTTACCCCCGGTATGGTCTCGTTGTTCAGGTCGGTGACCACCCCTTTTACCCGCGCGTCGGTTTGGGCAAAAGACAACGTGGGGGATAGGAAACATATAATGAATGTAATGATTCCGAATGTTTTCATGTCGTGGGTGTTTGATTATTGAATAGAAATACAACGTACCAGGCGATTCTCACCGGCCTCGCCGACGTAAAGGATCCCGTCCGGCGTGGAGGTGATCCCGTAGGGGGTGGTGAACATGCTCTCTTTCGGGTTCCCGTCCGCGTACCCGGCCACTCCCGGCGTACCCGCGATGACGGTCGCGTTCAGGTCGGGGTCAATCTTCCAGACGACGTGGTTCTGGTAGTCCACCACGTACATGTTGCCCTCCGCGTCAAAGCAGAGTTGCTCGATGCTCCCGAACTGCGCGTTCGTCCCGTTGCCCTCCTTGACGGTGCCGCGTCCCCCGCCGAGGATGAGTTCGAGGTCATTCATGGTGATCCACGGGGTGTCGTGGCCGGGAGGCGTGAGATAGGGGTCAAAACGGTAAATCCGGCCGAAACTCTCCGCGGTGAGGTAGATTTTCCTGTCCTTCGGGTTAAAGCAGATGTGATTCCAGTTGGGCAAGACAAAGTTCTCGCCGATCAACTCCACCTTCTTGGTCTCCTGGTGCACCCGCACGAGTTTCGCCACGGTATTGTTCGCGCCGAGGGCGAGGAGGTAGACGTACTCCTCGTCGACGGCCAGCCCGGCGTAACCGATGTTACCGGCGATAAAGTTGCCGCTCGCGTCCGTCTGGTCGTAGAAAGAATCCGACTCCATCCAGTTGCTGCCCTTGTACAGGCCGTAGAAGAGCAGCGGCCGTCCCGACGCCTCGCGTTGCAACACGAAGAACTTGTTGTAACTGGCGGTAAAGGCGCATTGCCATGGCCGGTTCATCTCGAGCAACGTGGTCACCTTGCTATCCGCCAGCGAGATCATCCGGAGGCGCATCCCGCCGTCATCTGCCACGAATACCAACCCCTCGTCGTTTGCTGCGAGCATCGATGGGCGACCCATCGTCGCCTCGAGCGCCGGGCCATCGACGGAGGTGGTGATGCCCTGTTGTCCGGCGATGGTGGTCACGCTGGAACGGACGAAGTACTGGAACTGCCGTCCCGCCAGCACCCCCTCCTTGCCGTCCACGCTCACCTTGATCGTGGAGAAATCACCCGGTTGCTTGGGTACCAGCGCGTAGATGGCGTTGTCCTGCACCTTCATCACGAAAGCCTCTTTTGCGTTGAAGTAGAGTTTTACCTTCGAGGGGTCGTTCCCGAAGTTCGAGCCGCTTACGACAATCTTGGTGCCGATCCCCCCGCTCTCGGGGCCGATATTGCTGACAATAACCTCGGTGTTGGGATTGTGTGGCTTGTCGTGGTCGTCACTCGTTCGCGTCGTCTCCTCGCAACTAACCAGCAGGCATAGCGCGAGCGCGGGGGTTAGCAAACCCCGCCGCAGATAATTCATTGTTTTCATCACGTGTGGATTATTAGGTTATGATTTGATAAAATGAAATTATTTCTTCTTCTCGGGCAAGGGGAGATCGTCGGGAAACTTCACGGCCAGCTCGACCGTCTCGTCGCTCAAGCGAATCCACGTGTGAAACCCGCGCTCGCCCTCGGTAAGCTCGATGACCCGAACGCCGTTCCCGATACCATGGTTATAGGTGGTGTTGCTACCGGAGAAACGCCCGTAAACGAGGGCAATCCCGTGGTGGTTAAAGAGGTAATCGTTGACGTGATCGTGCCCGACAAAGGTGCCCATCACGTCCCCGCTCTCCAACATGGCGACAAACATGCCCGGGTTAACGTCAGCAGGGTAGGATTTCTTTTCCCGCTTGTTACCGATGATTTTTATCGTCGGGTCGGTATAGGACATGCTGTACTCGGGAAACGGGATATGGAAAAAGGCCAGCGCGGGCAATGGAATTCCCTTGTTGCCCGCCGTGTACTTGGCGCTCGCCTTCCGGTACCACTGTATCTGGTCGAAGGAGAACCAATCGTATCCCTCTACCGCTGGCTTCATCTGGCTATAAGCGTGCGAGTCCATGCAGTATAACAAGGCCATCACCTTTTTATTCCCCTGGTCTTTAATCTCCAAGATATGGTTCCCGTGCCCTTTCACGCCTTTAATCTCCTTGCGGGCGCCCGCGTAACACGGGTAGTTCTGGAGCAGGTCGAGCATCTGCTGGCGCGTCAAATCCTGTTCCTCGTCATGGTTGCCAAAGAGGAGCACCCACGGGATCTCTCGCTCGAGCACGGGTGCGAGGATCATCTCCAACCCGGCCTTGTAGGGCTTGTCGCTCACCACGTCGCCGGTGAAAATAACCAGATCCGGTCGCTCCGCGTCCAGCACCTTGTGGAGCATCTCGACGGAGGTTTGTGACGCCTCCACCTTTGACCCGGTGCGGATATGGGTATC
>JAISAV010000162.1 GCA_031266545.1 Odoribacteraceae bacterium
TTGGTGACGACGGCGGCGAGGCTGTCGCGGTAGGCGCCCCGGAGGACGAGGATAAAGTCTTTCATTCGCTCGGGGGTCATGTCGCCCGTGGCGTACTCGGCGGTGAGGGTGGGCAGGTCATTACGCGAGTCGATGGCGGCAGCCACCTTCTCGATAAAGTCACCCAGCGGGGCGGAGCCGATCACGCGGTTGACCTCGCCGCCGTCCGGGGAGAGGATCAGGAAGGTGGGGTAGATGTTGACGGCGTAGCGGGAGGCGACTTCGAGACCCTCGCCCCGCTCCATGTCGAATTTCACGTTCACGAAGCGGGCGTTAAAATATTGCCCGGCCTCCGGCTTGGGGAACTCGACGTTGGCCATCTGCTTGCACGGGCCACACCAAACGGTGTAACAGTCGACAAAGACGAGCTTGCCTTGCTCCCCGGCCTGTCGCAGGGCGTCGGCGAGCGGGAGTTCCTCGAATTGCACGCCCTGCGCGTGGAGGCGGGGGGCGAGAAGGGTGCATATAATAAGGAGTAGGTATTTCATGTTTGATTGTTTTTTCATGACGGGTTGTTTTTAAATGGCAGGGGGAAGGAGCACGCCCCCTCCCCCGCCGGGTAATTATTCAGAATCGTTGCCGATGCCTTGCAGGTCGATGCCGAAGGTCTCGTTAAAGTAGGCGAGCATGATGTCGTACTTCTCCCGGATCTTGCCGTTGATGTCGATGTCGGGGTGCAGGTAGCCGGTGAAGACTGTGGTGGACGGGAGGCCCGTGTCCGACAGCGTGGGCTGGGCGATTAGCTCGTTGTACGGCGTCCGCAGGATCACGCTCACGTATGCGTTCCAGTCAGAAGTCGGGTTTAACGAACCGTTCTGGTTGGGCATGACGCCCATCCCTCCCTTGTCCGCGGCGGGCGGCCACGCATTGGTGTAGACCGTGGAGGCGGAGAAGGCGGCCGGGGGCGCGAGCTTGCCGAGGGCGGTCAGTTTCGTGAAGAAGTTGTTGAAGGCGTCGTACTTGTAGGTATTCTTCTCCGCCGCGGTCATCGTGGCGAGGCGCAGGCCGCCGAACGAGAAGAGCATGTAGTCGATGCCCATGTACGCATTGACCGTGTAGAAGGATCCCTTGCCCGAGGGTATGTTCCCCGCCCACGTGAGGTATTGTATCCCGAACGTGTCCGCGAGGAAGATCTTCTTCGGCAGCAAGGTTTTCAAGACTTCCGGCCGGGAGAAGTGGCGGAAGAACTTGTTCCTGATCAAATCGAGCTGGTCGCCGATGTATTCCTCGCTCGCGAGGGTGTAGTAATATCCCTGCGCGGAGGTGGCGGGGTCTTCCGGGTGCCATTTAAACGGCCCGATGCTCGTGGCCTCGTTCCAGAAGATGTCGTGCGGCTCGTACTTGTAAAGGATGAGCGTGCTGTATTGCCGGAAGAAGTCCAGGATGTCGGTATCGTACGGGTGATTCCCCTGTGGCAGGGTGTACTCGCTGTAGACGTTCTCCGGCTCCCCGGTTCTCGTCAGGGTCTCTTCCTTGTAGCAGGCGGCGGCGGCCCATGCCAGCAGTAATAGTATTGTTATTCTTTTCATGTTCTTTATTGTTTAAGGATTCGGGATTAAACTCGGGTTCTTGTCCAGCACCTCGCGGGAGAAGGGCAGGACGTAGCGCTCGGGTGGGATAGTGACCTCGCGGGCGGCCTGCGTTACCTCGCCGTGGTAGGTATGCTTGATCGCGGGCATACCGTGGCGACGGAGGTCAAACCAGCGGTGTTCCTCGAAACTCAACTCGCGGCGGCGTTCCTCGAGGCAGAACGTCAGGAGGTCGGGAATGGCCGAGAGTTGCACGTCCGCGTAGCCGTCGGCGTAGCGGTGTCGCCGCAAGGTGTTCAGGTCGCGCAGGGCTTCCTGTTGCTTCCCGGTCTGGATGTACGCCTCGGCGCGGTTGAGGTACGCCTCGGCCACGCGCATGCCCTTGCCGCCGAGTTGATCGTTGAACGACCCGAACTTGTTCCCATAATGCACCACGTATTGCCCGGCGAGGGGATAGGTGTATTTCGTGTAAAACATCCGCGGGCGCAGGTCAGCGTCGTTCGTCAGGAAGGTCGGGTCATAATCGTACAAGTTCATCAAGTCGCTCGAGACGGTGTAGGGTGGGAGCATCGTCGAGGAAGCGGGATAAAGGTAATAGAAGCTGTAACACTCGCCGGTATTCGTCCCGGTGGCCCGCGAGAAAGTCCAGATCACCTCCGGGCTGGTCGGGCTGTAGACGTTGACGACGTTGGCGTTGTTCGCCCCGGTGGGCATGGCGAGGGTGGCCAGGTTCAGGAGGCCGGGTCGCCGGTCGATCACCGAGTCCGCGTAAGCGATCGCCCGCGGCCATTGCTCCATGTAGAGGTAGACGCGGGAGAGCAGGTGATAAGCGAAGAGATTCGTCACCTTGAAGCGGCTCTTCGTCTGGCCGTAACGCTCGAGCAGCGGCGCCGCTTCCAGCAGGTCTTTTTCCACCGACGCGTAGACGGCGCCCACGGTGGCGCGCGTCGGGTACACGTCCGAGGCGCTGGACGAGAGCACGAGGGGCACGCCCAGCGCCGTGTTCACGTCGACGCCGGGGGCGTTGTACGGCTGGCCGTAGAGGTTGACCAGCATGAAATAGTAGTAGGCACGCAACGCCAGCGCTTCACCACGCAGGCGCGCCTTGTCCGCGACGCCACCGGTGATCTCTTCCAGTTCCTCGAGCACCACGTTGCAGCCTTTAATCCGGCGGTAGTAATGCTCGTAAGTGTCCACGCGAGAGACGCCCGCCTCCCCCATTGCCTCGTACATGTCGAAACGCCACGTGAACGGCCCCTCTCCACTGTTCATCGGGGCCAGTCCTTGCGAGAAGGTTTCCTCGTTCACGGGGTTATTCTCCACGTTGTCCGTCATCAGCTCGATGTAACTCAAGAAATAGGGGGGCAAGACGGCATTCTCCCAGCTCAACGGGTAAGCCTCGCCGATGATTAATTGTTGCAGGTCGTTCACGTTATTCGGTCGCAGCTCGTTCTGGCTGCTCTCCTCGAGGAATTTGCCGCACCCGGCCAGCAGGCACGCGGCGACGATGATGATATATCTTTTCATGATCTTCATGGATTAAAAACTAATGTTCACGTTTAGCGAGTAGGTGTGGCTGATGGGCTGCTTGCCGGTGGCCACCTCGGGATCCATTCCCTTGAAGTCCTTGCTGACGATGATGAACGGGTTGCTCACGGAGGCCGTCAGCGAGACATTCTTCACGGGCAGGTGCTTGAGTTGCGCCTCCGGCAGCGTGTACGAGAGCGAGATGTTGTTGCAGCGCAGGAAGGAGGCGTTGACCACCCGCTCGTCCGAGTAGTTGTACATGGAATAGAGGTTCAGGTAAGCACCGGCGGGTAGCATCGCCGAGGCTCCCAGTCCGTCGCCCGCCACGTAGCCGGTGCCCGCGTTGTTCAGGACGTTCTGTGGGATGGAGGGGATGTTCGACGTCGTGTTCGTCGGCGTCCAGCGATCGGCGAACTCCTTCGGGAGGTTGTCGTAAGCGTTGGGCAACGAGGTTGATGAGAACATGTTGTACAGGAACTTCTGCGCCCCGAAGCTCATGTTAAACGAGGAGGAGAGCGTGAGCGTCTTGTAGCGGAAATTGGTGGAAAGCCCACCGGCGAAATCCGGTTCCAGCTTCCCGGCACGCACCATGTAGGCCGTCACGTCGGTGACCGCCTCGAGGTTCTCGGCCGCCGTCGGCACGTAGAATCGCGGCACGCCTGTCTCCGGGTCTAACCCCTCGAAGTGGAACGCCCAGAAGGAGGAGACGGGGTAACCGTCCTTGTGCAGGTTGCCCCCGACGGCGGCCTGCCACTGCGCAGAGCGATCGAGCACGGTCTCGATACGGTTGAAGTTCTTGGAGGTGTTCAGCGAGAGGCTCCACGTGAAGTCCTTCGCCCGCACCACCGTGCCCGATACAGAAAGCTCGACGCCTTGATTTAACATGTTCCCGTCGTTCATCGGCATGGATTCCAGCCCGTAGGCTTTCGCCATCATCACGTTGACGAGCATGTCTTTCGTCTGCTTCCGGTAATACTCCGCCGAGATCATGAAACGATTCCTGAATATCCCGAGGTCAAGGCCGAGGTTATAAGTCTGCGTCTTCTCCCACCGCAAGTCGGGGTAGGCCAGCGAGCGGATCTTCAATTGCATGTCCGAGGTATAAGGATTAATCAGCGCGTCACTCCCGCTCCCGTCCGGGATGCGCAAGATCAAGTCCGGCCCGTACCCCTCCAGCACGTTGCCCTGCCAGCCGTAGGTGGCGCGGAGGTTTAACTCGCTGAGGATGTCTTGCTCCTTTAGCCACGGCTCGTTGTGCACGTTCCAGCGACCGCCCAGCGACCACACCGGCAGGAACCGGTTGCGCTTGTCCTGCCCGAAGCGATTAGAGGCGTCCGACCGGACGCTCGCCGTCGCGACGTAACGCTCGTCAAACGAGTAGGTCGCGCTGCCGTAAAAGGAGAGGAAGTTAGACTTCGTGTCGGTGATGGTCGGCTTCATGTTATTATAGATAGAGTTTGCCATCACCGTGTTATTCGTGCTCATGATCGTGATCGGCGGCAATGCGATATTCTTTCCTCTATTCGGGAAATAGCCGTAGGTACGGCTCGATTCCCCTTGCCGGGTAGTGCTCCGGGCCTCGTGTCCGATCATCACGCCGAGGCGGTGCCGGTCAGCAAAGAGCTTATTATAAGCCACGCTATTCCGCCACGTGAGCGAGTTCGTCCGCGCATCCACGAAGTTAAGCTCCCCGCCGTGCGGAAGTTGCGACTGCGCGTAGGGCGTGTCGCCCGCCTCGTAGGCACCCACCTCGTATCTCCGGATCTTGGTGATATAATAGCTCTCCTCGGAAGCATAGGTCTCCCCGTGCGTGGTGCTGGTGGTGTAGCCAAACACCGTCTCGTAACGCAACCCCTCGAGCAGGTCGTAGCGCAGGTTAAAGTTAAACGACGCGTCGCGTCCCTCGTTGCGGTTGCCGGTATTATCCAACTCGTTGAGTATATTATAAAGGTAGCCCTGCGAGTCCTTCTTGTAGAAAAAGCGATCGCCGTTCTCGTCAAAGCAGGGAATCGCCCGGCTGGATCGCGTGGCATAGCTATACGGGTCTACCGTGTAGAAACTGTTCGTCGTGGAGAAGCCCGCGGAGAAGCGTGCCCCCACGGAGAAACGGTCGTTCACCCGCGCGTCAATATTCAGCGAGCCGCCGTAGGAGCGGGAATCATTGCCCCTCGCCGTGCCGATATTCTCGCGGGCGTAGATCGAGGCGTAATACGTGACGTTCTCCGTCCCGCCCGACAGGTTGAGGCTATGATTGTGGCTCACGGGCACGCGATAAAGAATGTCGAACCAGTCTGTATTCAATTCTTCCAACTGCTTGACCCGCTCGTTAAACTCGTCGTAGGAGATCTCTTTATTCAGGTATCGCTTTAGTTCCAGCTCGTAACCGACCTGCTCCAAGCCCCTTGCCCCGTAGAGGCGCCGCTCGTACATCTCGCGCGAGACGGCGATCCGCTCCTTCGAGTTCATCAGGTTCATCTTCTCGTAGGTCAGCCGGTCGGTGACGCTGACTCCGCCGCTGTAGCCGAGGGAGAGGCGTCCCTCCCGGCCCTTCTTCGTCGTGATGATGATCACTCCGTTGGCCGCCTTGACGCCGTACAACACCGTCGCCGAGGCGTCCTTCAGGACGGTGATGTCCTGTATGTCGTTCGGGTTCAGCCACGCGATGGCGCTGCCGACGAAGGAGCGGATCATGTCCTCGCTCGAGGGATCCATGTTGTTCAACTCCTCCGCCTTGAAGGGTAGCGGGTCTTCCTGTATGATGCCGTCGACGACCCACACCGGCTCTTGGTTACCGAGCAACGTGGAGGTGCCCCGCACGCGCACCTTCTGGCGCGTGCCCACCAGCCCGTCGGTGTTCATCACCAACATGCCGGGCAGCATCCCCTGCAACATCTGCTCGATCGTGTTCGTGCCGTCGTAGAAAAGATCCTCGCGCTTGACGGTCTGCGCCGACCCGACCATCTCGGAGCGGCGGATGCGCTGGTAGCCGGTCACGACCACCTCCTCGATCTCCGACTCCTCGATCACCATGCGGACATCGACCGTCGTGCGGTCGCGTGGGCAAACGATCTCCTGTCGCTTCATCCCCACGAAGCTAAACGTCAGCGTGACGTCCCCCGCGACGGGCAACACGAGCAGGTAACGCCCGTCCCGGTCGGTACTCGTCCCGACGACGGTCGTCCCCTTCACCATGACGCTCACGCCGGGGAGCGGCTTGTTATCCTGATCCGTCACCACGCCGGAGACGCGGCGAGTCGTCACGACGCGCTGCTGCTGCTGCGCACGCGGGCTGATCACGATCGTACGCCCGTTCAGCGCGTACGAGAAACCGTTGCCGAGCACCACGTCCAGCACGTCGGCCAGCCGCGCCGGCGAGGGCGGCAACTGCACCACGCGGCTGGCGTCCAGCCGGTTCTCGCTGTAAAAAACTTCCAACTTCAGTTGGCTCGTGATGGCGTCGAACACCTCGTCGACGGTCAGTTGCCGCGACCGGAACGTGACGCTGTCATCGTCCGGGAGGGACTCCGCCCTCGCCGTCATTCCACCGGAAACGAGCGCCAGCACGAGCAGCGCCACCGGGAATAATCCTCTTTTTAACCTTTCTTGCACGCCGTTTACGCGCGTCTTCTTCTTTTTCTTCATAGATTTGCGATTGTATTATTACTAAGTCACCGCCCTCTTCTCGGGCGCGTGATGGCCGCCGCGGGACGCCATCCCGTGGCGGTTTTCGTTTAATTCCTTGCCTTGCGCGCCGTGACCCGCTTGCCGTCCACGATGAAGGAGATGTCCGTCGTGCCCTCCAGGTGGCGGAGCGTCTCTTCCAGCGGCCGGTTCTTGTTGATGCCGCCGCGGAACTTCAGGGTCTTGATCTCCTCGTCCTCGTAGGCGATCGAGAAGTCGTACCAGCGCGACAGCTTCTTGACGATCTCCTCCAGCGTGCTCCCCTTGAAGTAGACCTGCTCGTCCATCCACGAGGTGTAGAGGGAGGTCTCCACGGTCGTCACCGTCATCTCGCCGGTCGCGTTGTCGATCGCGCATTGCCGCGAGGGAGAAAGCTCCCGCTCGACGCCGCGGCACGAGACGAGCACGCTGCCCTCCACGAGCGTCGCGTGCCACGCCGGGTCGTCGGCGTAAGCGCTGACGTTGAAGCGGGTGCCGAGCACCGTCACCACCTTCTCGCCGCAGACCACGCGGAAGGGGGCCGACTCGTCGTGCGTCACCTCGAAGTAGGCTTCCCCCTCGAGGTAGACGGTACGGTCGCCGCCCGCGAAGGCCAGCGGGAAGCGGAGCGTCGTCTCCGAGTTGAGCCACGCCAGCGAGCCGTCGGGCAGCCGCAACACGTACTCGCAACCCTTCGGGATATTCAACTGGTGATAGCTCGAGCTATCCCGCTTGCCGGACGGCCGCGCGTCGAGGCGCGTCAGCCCGCGTGCGCTGTCGGGGGCGAAACGCACGCCCACCAGCTCGCTCGCCTGCCGCTCGCCCGCGGCATCCAGCAGGATACGCTCCCCGCCGGGGAGCACGAACTCGGGCCGCGCGGGGCCAGCCGTCGTCACGATCGCCACGCCCTCCCGGGAGAAGTGGAACCACGCGGGGATCGCCACGCCGGCCACCACCGCCACCGCCGCCGCGTAACGCGCCAGTTGCAAGGCCAGCCGTCGGCGCCGCGGCCTCACGCGCTCCCACGCCCCGTCGACGTCCCGCTCGCGGGACGGAAGCGAGCGGGCAGCCCGCCATGCCAAGAAGTAAAGTCTATTTCTCTTCACGTGTACTTATTTTTTTGCTTTTTACTTATCATGAACATAAGGCAAGCAGGTGGCAAAAATGGGTGACTCGTCGGCGATATTTTTTTTTGCCTGCAGGGAGAAGTCCAAGAAGGGCGTGGGTTTCCGGGCAGGAATTAATGGTAAAGAAAATCGCGTGTCGTGTCGCAATGAGACGTAACGTTGCGTCACGACGCGATGCGACTTTTGCCCAGCGTGGTAGTCTACAAAAAAAACGTGGCGCTTTCGGGGGTGCCTAACTTGATGACATCGCACTGGAAACCACGCCGGTCGGGTGTAAATAGCCCCTAAAGAGAAGAGGGACTGCCCTTGGAATGGCAGCCCCTCTTGTCATGGTTATTCACCGTTATTTATTCTTCTCTCGTGATGGATATGGCCGCGCCCGGCAGGGTGGCCGTGATCGAGTTGTCGTACATGGCCGAGCAGGTGATGG
The DNA here is from genome assembly GCA_031266545.1 of Odoribacteraceae bacterium. GTDB lineage: Bacteria > Bacteroidota > Bacteroidia > Bacteroidales > Marinifilaceae > JAIRKS01. The sequence continues at coordinate 8,313 of JAISAV010000162.1, forward strand.
CCGGCATGAGGTACTCCCCGGGATAGGCCGCGTTAAAGCGGAACTTGAAGGACTTCGTCCTGCCCTGCGCCAGCGAGAAGTAGAGGTACACCCTATCGTCGCGGATATCGGCGTTGTCGGCCTGCGGGAAGGGGTCGACGCCCGTGATCAGGCGCTGGTTGTAGAATTCGAAGCCGGAGGGGAAGAGGTAACTCAACGCCAGCTCCTCGTAGAGGCCGACGCTGCCCGTGTTCTGCACGGTGATCTCGAAGGTGATGTCCTCGCCCTGCTTGAACTGGCGGCGGGCCGTCGAGCCGGGTCCCACGTAGCAGGTGGCCGTCAGCTTCAGGCCCGACGCCTCGCCTTGCGTGATGACGCCCAGCGGGATGGAGCTGTTGATGGTCCGCGCGTGGAGGATGCCGTTCGTGTTGTTCTTCACGGTGGCGGCGCTCTTCTGGTTTTTCACCTCGAGGTTCCGCCGGACGACGGTCTTGGTGGTGACGACGGGCGCGTTGTCGACGAGGACGTCGATCCCGTTCCCGGTCGCGAAGTACTTCTTCACGTAGTTCCCGATGGCGCACAGGCCGAAGGCGCTCTCCTGCGTGCTGAGCCAGTCGTTGGACGAGAAGCGGAGGGCCATCTTCTGGAGCACCTTGTAGGCCTCCTCCCTCATCTCCATGTCGATCATGCTTTGCAGGATGATGGCGTTATCGCGGAGGGTGGAGCCGTAGCAGCGGCCGGTCTGGCGGTAGAGGGCGGATTCCGCGGGGAGGTTCGCCACGAGCGCCTTGGCCGCGTCCGCGTGCTTGCCGAGGGCGTAGGCCCCGGCGAGTTGCCAGCGGGCGATGGGGTTCTTGTAATTGATCTCCTTCATGCGGTTCATCGCGGCGAGGTTGGGCTTGCCCGCGGCGGCGAGCACGTAGAGGCGGTAGGACTGCTCGATCTCGGAGTAGACGTCATCTTCCGCCTGCCACCTGCCCGCGCGGGCGTTGAGGTAGTTCAGCGCGCCGTTCTTCATGGCGGCCGGCACGAGGTAGCCCTGCTTCTCCGCGTTGACGAGGAAGTCGGTGATATAGGCGGAGACCCACTCGTTGGCGTACGAGGAGTTCGTCCAGTAGGCGAATCCCCCGTCGCTCACCTGGTAGTTGCGCAGGCGGTGGATAACCTCCTTGACGTGCAACTCGGTGGTGACGCGTTGCGCTTCCGAGAGGTCGGTCAGCACGTTCAGCATCAACTGCGGGTAGACGGCCGAGGTGATCTGCTCGCCGCAGCCGTGGGGGTAGCGGATCAGGTCGTCCAGTCGCTGCTCGAGGTTGAGGGGCGGGATGGAGGTGATCTCGAGCGTGGAGAGGGGTTCGACGCCTTCCAGCGCGTTGTTGAAGGTCAGCGTCTCGCCCGGCTTGATCTCGCGGGCGTCCACGCGGGTGATCCGCGGGTTGGGGACGCGCACCTCCACGTCGGTGCTGAAGTGGGCGTTCTCCTGCCCGCTACCGGCGGTAAAGGTGATCGTCGATTTACCGGTGATTTCCTTGATCTTTACCTTGAAGAAGAGGATTTGCTCGCCCATCTCGCTGAAGCGGGTCGCTTGCCGCGCGGGGCCGACGACCTCGATCAAGGCGTCGGTCTTGATGCTGACCTCGACATCCTTGACGTTCTCCTTCATGGCGAAGACGGTGACGGGAATGTCGATGACGTCCCCCGGCGTGAAGAGGCGGGGCATCGTGACGTTCAACATCAACGGGTTGTTCACCTTGACGTTCTTGGCGGAGGAGCCGTAGCGCCCGTCATTCCCGGCGACGACCATCACGCGTACCTCCCCGATGTACTCCGGCATGGAGAGGGCGTGGTTCTTCTTCTCGCCCGGTTTCAGGGTGAAGGGGCCGCGGAAGATGACGACCGGCGTGAAGCGGTCGCTTTTCCTCGAGCCGTCGTCGGAGAGCGTCTCGTCGCCGCCCACGGCAAAGGCCTTCTCGAGTCGCCCGCCGTAGGCCCCGATGACCTCATCGTAGAAGTCCCACGTTCTCACGCCCAGCGCCTCGCGGGCGTAGAAGGCGGGGAAGGGGTCGGGCGTGCGGAAGGAGGTGATGGCGAGTAGCCCCTCGTCCACGACGGCCAGCGTGTAGGTCATGGGCTTGCCGTCGGTCTCGCTGACCGCGACGGTGAAGTCCCGCGAGGGACGCAGCTCGTCCGCCACGTCAATTACCGGGTGCAGGCGCAGGGCCGGGGCCTCGACGGGGATGTTCAGCACGCCGTACAGGCGGATGGGCTTGTCGTTGACGCGACTCGCGTGCGGCTGCACGAGGGTGACGTTGATGTAGACGTTGGGGCACATCTCCTCGGTGGCGGTGATGGAGAAGGTGGTGTTACCTGCCTTCGCGGGGAGGCGGAGGATCTCCTTGACACTCTTCCCGTTCTCGATGCTGACGATGGCCGTGCTACCGGCGGCGGAGGGGAAGGTTACCTCGATCTTGTCCCCGACGACGTAGCTCTTCTTGTTGCTGCCGAGGTTGAGGAGGGTGGCCATGCCGGGGATCTCCATGCTGCCGTGGGAGTAGACGTAGAAGTAGACGCCGCTGCTGTGGCCCGATTTCTTGTCGCGGGCGACGAGGTAGTAGCGCCCCCAGTTCGGGCAGGAGAAGGTGGCCGTGAACTTGCCATCGACGGCCCGCTTGGTCTCGTTGAAGACGGACGAGCGGTAGGAGTGGCTGACGTAGGAGCCGGATTTATCGCGCTCCGCGTCCCACCACCAGCGCCATTGCACGGAGTAGACCGTGATCTCGACGTCGCTACCGCCGGCCGGTTTCCCGTCCGGCTTCACGACGGCGCCCTGGATGGTGATGGGGGCGTTGACCCGGTAGCCGTTGTCCTCCGTATCGGGGACCTTGACGCCGACGTACTCCGCGTAGGGGGAGTACTTGAAGGCGGTGGTCACGATGCTAAACTCGCCGCCGTTCTCGAAGACTTGCGTGGTGAACAGGGCGTTTAACATGCCGGGCGCGTCCTCGGCGCTGACCTCGTCGAAGGAGAGGGAGAAGTTCCCGTCGGAGTCGGTCTTGCCGTCGAAGATGGTGTTTTCGGTGGACATGAAGTACTGGGGCAGGTCGAAGACGTAGCCGGCAAAGTCCGGGAACGCGGTGTGCCCGCGACTGAGCCGCAGTACCGTGTTCGTCTCCAACAGGCTCGTCTTGGCGCCGTGCAGCCAGCGGGTTTGCACGGGGATCTGCTTGGCGGCGACGCCCTCGCCCAGCACCGGGCCGGGCAACTGGACGTTAATGCTTAGTCGGTTGGGCTTGACCGTCTCCACGCGGACGGTCTTCGAAAAGGTCGCGCCGCCCACCTTGATCACCGCCCGCCAGTAGCCGGTGATGGCGTCCTCGTCCGTCTTGAAGGGGAAGCAATAGAGGCCGTGCTCGTTGCGCGTCTCCCGCTTGACCTGCGCGACGTTCCCGTTCGGGTCGTACAGCTCGGCGATGATCGGGTGACCGGCGGGGATCAGCTTCTCCTTGTCCTCCAGCATGAAGGAGAGGTAGATGTCGTTGCCGGGCCGCCACACGTCGCGCTCGCCGTAGATAAAGCCCTTGAGGCCCTGTTGCACGATCTCCCCGCCCACGTCGAAGTTGCTAAACGAGAGGGCGGAGTTATCGTTTACCCTCAGGTACACCTTGTCGTTCCCCTTTTGGGCCACGATGATGTAGGGTTTCCCGTTGAGCTTGGCGGTGGCGATGCCGTCCGCGTTGGTGCGGGTGGAGTCGATCTTCTGGTTCTGGAAGTTATAGAAATAGATCAGGCAGTTATCCACGGGCGTCGCCGCGAGCAGGTCGGTCACGGCCACGGCGTATTTCCCGTCGATGCCCGCCTTCGCGAGGAGGCCCAGCGAGGTGACGATGATGTTCCGCTTCGGGAAACGGTTGCGCATATAATAATAGGAGTTGGAACAGGGGTCATTGCGCTCCGACCAACTGAAGTCGTCGGGATAGCCGTAGTAATAATCCTCGTCGTCCTCCCATTCATCCCGCGGGCCGTCCCAGTTCTCCTCCGCGAGCAGGGCGTCCTCTTTCTCCCGCGCGCAGGGCAGGGCCGTGTACGAGCGCTGGAAACGAAGTTCCACGCGGTAGACCACCCCCTTTTCCAGCGTGAAGTGGTCGGCCAGGTTGATGGTATAATCCCGCCACGTGTCGGGGTTAAACGGTTCACCCTCCTTGGCGAGGGTTATTTTCTTGTTCAGGATGGGGCGCGCCACGCGGTTCATCTCGTAGCTGCTGCCACTCGAGTAGTCACTCTCCTGCAGGTAGAAGTTCATGTTCTGCGCGAACACCTTGATGACGCGCAACTGTATCGCCTTTAACCCCACGGCGCTGAAGGGAAGCAGCGCGTTGCCCTCGGAGGGGGTGAAGGGGGCTGACCCGATGAAGTGCACCTCCGGGGCCACGGAGGGGAAGCTGACCGGCAGCGTGACGTCCGCGAGGAGCTTGTCGCCGATCTTGCTCTTGACGCCCTGTCGCACGGTCACCTGAACGATGCCGTGCATCTTGCTTTGCTCGTCGGGCGAGTAGACGCGGATGATGTTCCCCTCGATGTTATAATTCACCCGGTCGAGGCCCTCGATGCTCACCAGCCCCCGCAGGTTCTGGGAGGCGTCGAGGTTGTCGGACATGACCACCTGTATACTCTTGGACTCCCTCTCGCCGGGCCGGATCTCCAGCACGGAGAAGGTTTGCTCGCCGGGGATCTCCATCTGCCACTCTTCCCCGTTCTTCACCTTTCGATCGAAGACCAGCGTGAGGTATTGCGTCTCCTTCGTACGCGTCAGTTGGCGCACGGTGAAGAGGTGCGTGTAGGGGGAGGGGTGCTCCCATTCTATCGCGGGGGAGGAGCCGTTGAAGGAGGCCTTCACCAGCTTTTCGATCTCCTCCGCGTCCTCCACCGCGTCGGCGTTCACGATGGATCCGTTATAGCAGAAGGCTTTTTCCGCGTCCTTCTCGATGTTCAGGCCTCCCTCTTGGAAGGCGAAGGCCTGCGGTATGACTTTCACGTCAAACCGGAAGGTTTTCAGGTCCGAGGGCACGTCGCGGATAAAGTCGAGGCGCAACGATACCTGGTAAGTCTGGTCGTTCTTCAGCCGCCCGGACGGGTGGAACTCGATGACGTTGTCCCGGAAGACCACCGTCCCGCTCGCGTTGGGCGCGATCTTGAACAACTGTTCCACGGGCACGGGCAACGAGTCCTTGGACTCGAGCACCCCCGGCTCCAGCCGGATATATATCGGGTCGGTGGAACGAATCATCCCTTGCGTGTAACCCGCGATAAACCGGCTGTACTCCAAGACGTTTTTTTTATTCTCCTTGCACCCCTGCACGAAGGCGAGCATGAGGATGGTCACATAAATAAGCCACTGTTTTTTCATATACATAACAAAGTTAGATTGAATAATCAGCGCGAAAATAGCAAATTAAACAAGGCCGTGAGCATAAATTGTTCTATTTTTGTCGTTTCAAATTATAAATAGTTTTCAAATGAAGATAGCAATAGTGGGCACGGGCTACGTGGGGCTTGTCTCGGGAGCTTGCCTGGCCGAGATGGGGATCACGGTCGCGTGCGTGGACGTGGATCGCCGGAAGATTGAACTGCTCAACGCGGGCAAGATGCCCATCCACGAGCCGGGGCTGGCGGAGATCGTCGCCCGGAATCGCACCGACGGGCGGCTCTCCTTCACGCTCTCGTTGCGGGAAGCGATGTGGAAGGTGGACGCCGTGTTTATCGCCGTGGGCACCCCGCCGGACGAGGACGGGAGCGCCGACTTGCGGTACGTGTTGGAGGTGGCCGAAGGGATCGGCGCGTGGATGAACGACTACGTGGTGGTGGTGACGAAATCCACCGTGCCGGTGGGGACGAACCACCGGGTGAAGGCCGCGATCGCCGCCGCGCTGGCGGGGCGGGGCGCGAGCATCCCCTTCGACGTGGCCTCCAACCCGGAATTCCTGAAGGAGGGCGACGCCGTGAGCGACTTTCTCGCCCCCGACCGGGTGGTGATCGGCGTGGAGAGCGAGCGGGCGCGGCGGGTGATGGCGCGGCTCTACCACGCCTTGTCGCTGAACAACGTCCCGATTCTTTACATGGACATCCTGTCGGCGGAGATGACGAAATACGCGGCCAACTCGATGCTGGCCACCCGCATATCCTTTATCAACGACATCGCCAACCTGTGCGAGCTGGTGGGCGCCGACGTGGAGGCCGTCAAACGGGGCATCGGGAGCGACACCCGCATCGGGAGCAAGTTCCTGAACGCCGGTTGCGGGTACGGCGGTTCCTGCTTTCCCAAGGACGTGAAGGCGTTGATCAAGACGGGCGACGATTTCCACCACGACCTCGACGTGCTGAAGGCGGTGGAGCGGGTGAACGAGCGGCAAAAAGGGACGCTGTTTCGCAAGATCGCGCGCCACTTCGGCGATGACCTCTCCGGCAGGCGCTTTGCCGTGTGGGGGTTGGCCTTCAAGCCGGGCACGGACGACACGCGGGAGGCCCCCTCGCTCGTGCTGATCGAACAGTTGCTGTGCGCCGGTGCCGCGGTGCGGGCCTTTGACCCCGTTGCGATGGGGGAGACGCGGCGACGCCTCGGTGACGCCATCGAGTACGCGACGGGCATGTACGACGCGCTCGAGGGGGCGGACGCGCTGGTGGTGGTCACCGAGTGGGCGGAGTTCAAGGTGCCCAAGTTTACCTTTATCGAAAAAGCCCTGAAGCAAAAGATCATCTTCGACGGCCGCAACATCTACGACCCGGTGCAGATGAAGGAGTTCGGATACCGCTATTACGGCGTGGGAAGAAAGGATTGGAATGAAGCATAAGATACTCTTTATCGTCAACCCGATCTCCGGGAACTGTTCCGGCAAGAAGTTGCCCCGCCGG
>JAISAV010000194.1 GCA_031266545.1 Odoribacteraceae bacterium
TCGCGGTCGTTTACAAATCACTCGCCGAATATGAAACCTTTTACTTGTTTAATTGTATGCGTGGGCCTCGCCCTTTGGGGGTGCTCGGATGAAGGGCTGGACGGGGGAGGAAACGGGGATAAGGTCGGCAATAACGCGCCGACGACCGTGGTGGGGAAGTTCAACGCTTTCCTGAAGAAAGAGATGACCGGGATCTACCTCTGGGCGGACGAGGTGCGGGAGAAAGCCGAGTATATCCCGCTGGACACGAATAATCAATGGTATTTTGACGCACTGAAGTACACGGAGGATCGCTGGTCGCGCCTCACGGGAGAGGCGTTCGAGGGGGAACTGGCCGATATAGACGATGGTTATGACACGGGTTTCGGGTGGACAGTGACCCTTTGGAAGGTCGGGAGCGTGTTCGAGGCCAAGTTAAACCACGTTTATCCCCACACGCCCGCCGCCGAGGCCGGGTTACAGCGGGGGGATTTTATCACGCATGTCAACGGGTTCACCCTCTCTGATGCGAGCATCAACCAGTTATTCAATACCCAAACCCCGATCACCGTGCGGGTGAAGAAAAGGAACGGGTCAGTGACCGAGTCGCTCTCGTTGACCCCGCGCAGGTTCGATATTGACCCGATCGCGAAGGACACGGTGCTGGCACGGGGCGGGAAGCGGATCGGCTATCTGTATTACACCTCTTTCGTCTACAAGGACGATCAATCACTGCAAGACTTGTCGGCGATCTTCACCAAGTTCAAGGAGGCAAAGGTGGACGAGTTTGTCCTGGATTTGCGGTATAACGGCGGGGGGTACCTCAACGCCGCCATTCACCTCGCCTCCCTGCTCGCCCCCGAAAAGGCCGTGAGCCAACGGGATATTTTGATATATAAAACATGGAACGCGGAGTACCAGAAGATCTACAAGAATAACACGGCGGAACACTTCGACAATCAGGTGCCCGCGGTAGCCCGCCTCGACCTGTCGCGCCTGTGGGTGTTGACCTCGCAAGGGACGGCCTCGGCCTCGGAGGTCGTGATCTCCGGCCTGAAGCCTTACATAAATGTCTATACCATCGGCGACGTCACCACCGGGAAAAATACCGGCGGCAGCGTCTTCTCGGATAACACGATAAAGGACAAGGCGGCCTACATCATCACCATGCAATACGAGAACAAGAACAAGGAGAGCGTTGCAGGCGGCGTCTCCCCGTATCGCGGCTATGACACGATGGCTTCCTATAGAGACACCACCGACCTGGGCGACCCGGCGGAGACGCTCCTCAAGATCGCCCTGGAAGAGATCGCCAAGCCCACCGGCCGCGCGTCGTCGCTGGAAACCACCGCCACCCCCGGGTTGCAACACGCCGAGCCGGGAGCGCCGGGCCGCCTGATCATGGCCGCGCCTGCCCTCCCCGCGAAAGGGGAACATTAATGATGATGCACCGTAAATAACAGGTAAATCGTCCAAGTAAACATCATGACAAAAGAGAAATGGCAGGGACACGCGGCGATATTCGTCACGAATATACTCTTCGGGCTGAACATCTCCGTGTCCAAGACGTTGTTATCCGGGTGGATCTCGCCCGCCGGGTTGACTTTCGCGCGGATGGCCTTTGGCGCCGTCGCCTTCTGGGCGCTCTCGTGCTTCGTGAAGCGGGAGCGGGTGAACGGGAGAGACATGTTCACCCTGTTTATCTGCGCGTTGCTGGGCATCGCCGTGAACCAGACCTTTTTTATCTTCGGGTTGGAACGCACCTCCCCGATTGACGCCGGGTTAATCGCCACCTTGAACCCGATGCTCGTCATGCTTATCGCCGCCATGATCCTGAAAGAACCGATCACGTGGAAGAAGGCGGGGGGTGTCCTCGTTGGCGCGTGCGGCGCGCTGCTGATCATCTGGCAATCGGCCACCCACGGCGGGACAGAGGAAGGGGCGTCGCTGGCAGGCAACCTGTTCTGCCTGTTGAGCGTGGTCGCCTATTGCGTGTACCTCGTGATCTCCCGTCCGATCGCCCAGCGGTACAGTTCCGTCACCTTGATGAAATGGATGTTCCTGTTCGCCACGGTCATGCTCTTCCCCTTTAGCCTCGGCGACCTGGGGAACGCGCCGATCTTCTCCGGGCAGGCGACCCGGGAGGCCCTCTTCTCGCTGTTCTACGTGCTGGCGGGCGCCACGTTCCTCGCCTACCTGTTTATCCCGATCGCCCTGAAACGCATTCGCCCGACCACGATCAGCATGTACAACTACCTGCAACCCATCGTCGCCGGGATTGCCGCCATCATCGTCGGGCAAAGCGTGCTCACGTGGGACAAGCCGGTGGCCACCATCTTGATCTTCGCCGGGGTCTACTTTGTTACCCAGAGTAAGTCGCGGGCCGACGTCGAGCGGGCGTTGCGAGAAAGCGCCAAAAGCGAGGGAAAAAGATGACGCGTGTCGATTTCACGACACGCGTACCCGCGCCTATTTTCACTTTAATCAACCGGCGAAATGGCTATTTTCGATAAAATACCTATCTTCGCGGCAGATGAAAAAGCAATGAACTGGCGTGACAACGAAGCAAGATACACTTTTCAAAGAGGTCTTTAACCAGCACTATGAAGCCTTGTGCTTGTACGCGACAAGATTTATTCGCGACATGAACGAGGCCGAGGATATGGTACAAGACGCGTTTGTGAAATGGTGGGAAACTATCGAGAAGAGGCCCGCCACGTCTACCCGCGCGTATCTTTACCAGATGGTGCGCAACGCGTGTATCGACTGCTTGCGACGGCCGCGAAAGGACACGGTAAGCATCCACTCGCTGCCCGACGAGATGGACGCCCTCTTCTTCCAGCCGGAAACCGAGCACGACTCGCGGGCAGACCTGCTGCTGAAAGCCATCGATACCTTGCCGGAAAAAGCGCGCCTCGTCTTCACGGCCATCTGCGTGAACGAGCGAAAATACAAGGAGGTGGCCGACGAGATGAACGTCTCCGTGAACACCATCAAAACACAACTCTCCCGCAGCCTGCGCCTCCTGCGCGACCAGTTGACCCGGGAGGCGTGAGGGCGAAAAAATATCCCCGCCAATTATCCCCCGGCATCGCTTGTCTTCCGAAGAATTATGTACATTTGTCGTCTATTAACTTAATACAACTGTGCCATGAGAGCATTATTCTTTTTATTATGCTTGCTCCCGCTGGGAATGACGGGGCAAGATCTGTCGAAATACCTGGAAGGCGCCGTGCCGGTGGTGGACGGGAAGGTGGTTTTCACGCGGGAGGTCTCGGTGCCGGGACTTTCCGGGGAAGCGATCTTCGCGCGGGTCACGGAAATGGTCGCGACGCGCTTCAAGGTCGCGGAAAACACGTGGGGGCGCTTGCTCTACTCGAACGCCGACGAGGGGGTCATCATCTGCTGGGGCAGGGAATACCTCGTGTTCACCCAGAAAGCGCTGGTGCTGGATCGAACCCTGGTGGATTATCAGGTGCTCTACACCTGCAAGCCGGGGGCTTGTAGCATGGAAATCTCCCGGATCCGCTACCAGTACGGCGAAGATACCAAAACGCAATACCTCGC
>JAISAV010000208.1 GCA_031266545.1 Odoribacteraceae bacterium
CGGCGATCAATCAAAAATTGGTTATCTTCGCGGGGAAAAATCAAAAAACAAGAGACATGAAAAAAGTACTATTGATGATATTGGACGGCTGGGGCGTCGGCAAGCACGACCGCTCGGACGCGATCGGGAGCACGCCGACCCCGCGCCTCACGGCCTTGGCCGCCGCCAACCCTCGCGCGCTGCTCTACACCAGCGGCGAAAACGTGGGGCTACCCGACGGGCAGATGGGTAACTCGGAGGTGGGACACCTGAACATCGGCGCCGGGAGGGTCGTCTACCAAGATCTCGTGAAGATCAACCGGGCGATCCGCGACGGCTCCCTCGCCCGCGTGCCGGAAGTGGACAAGGCCTTTGCCCACGCCGTGGAGAACGGGAAACGGGTGCACTTCATGGGCCTGCTCTCCAACGGCGGCGTGCATAGTTCGCTGGAGCACCTCTTCGCGTTGTGCGACCTCGCCGGGGAACGCGGCGTCACGGAATACCTCGTGCACTGCTTCATGGACGGCCGCGACACCGATCCGCGCAGCGGCGCGGGCTTCGTCGCCCGCCTCGAGGAACGGCTGGCAGGCACCCCGGGCAAGATCGCCTCCATCGTCGGGCGGTACTACGCGATGGACAGGGATTCCCGCTGGGAACGGGTCAAGGAGGCCTACGACCTGCTCGCGCGCGGGACGGGAACCCCCGCCACCGATCCCGTCGCCGCCGTCCACGCCTCCTACGACGCCGGCGTGACCGACGAGTTTATCAAGCCCATCGTCCGCGTCGGCGAGGACGGCAAGCCCGTCAGCACCATCCGCGACGGCGACGTGGTCATCTTCTTTAACTTCCGCAACGACCGCGCCAAGGAGCTGACCGTCGTCCTCACGCAGGAGGACAAGCCGGAACTCGGCATGAAAACCCTCCCCCTCTACTACTGCACGATGACCCCCTACGACGCCCGCTTCAAGGGCCTGCACGTCCTCTTCGACAAGGAAAACGTCACCAACACCATCGGCGAGTACGTGTCGAGCCGCGGCCTGAAGCAACTGCGCATCGCCGAGACGGAGAAATACGCGCACGTCACCTTTTTCCTGAACGGGGGACGCGAGGAACCCTTCGAGGGCGAGAGCCGCGTGCTGGTGCCCTCCCCGAAGGTGGCCACGTACGACCTGCAACCGGAAATGTCGGCGCCGGGCATCACGGAACGCGTCATCGAGCAATTGAACCGGCGCGAGGCCGACTTCATCTGCCTCAACTACGCCAACGGGGACATGGTGGGGCACACCGGCGTCTACGAGGCGATCCAGCGGGCCGTGGCCACGGTGGACGAGTGTGCGGGCAGGACGGTGGACGCCGCCCGCGCCAACGGCTACGACGTGCTGATCATCGCCGACCACGGGAACGCCGACAACGCCATCAACGAGGACGGCTCCCCGAACACGGCGCACTCGCTGAACCCGGTGCCCTGCATCTGGGTCACCGATCCCGACAGTTGCGACCGCCTGCGCGATGGCGTGCTGGCCGACGTGGCCCCCACCGTCCTCGCGATCATGGGACTGCCGCGCCCCGCCGAGATGACGGGCAAACCGCTGATCGTTTAACCCCTCGCCCCGTGATCCAGATCGAGGAGACGCTCGTCAGCTTCGACGTGATCGAGCGGCGCTTTTGCTGTGACCCGCGGGCCTGCCGCGGCGCCTGCTGCGTGGCCGGGGATTCCGGCGCGCCCCTCGGCGAGGGAGAAGAGGAGGAGATCCGGGAAAACTACCCCGCCATCACGCAACACATGACGCCGGCGGGCATCGCGGCCGTGGGACGACAAGGCTTCGCGATCGTCGACGTGGATGGAGACCGGGTGACGCCGCTGGTCGACGGCAAGGAGTGCGCCTACGCGATCGACGAGGACGGCTGTTGCCACTGCGCCATCGAAAAGGCCTGGGCCGCGGGGGAAAGCCGCTTTCGCAAACCCCTCTCGTGCCACCTCTACCCGGTGCGCGTCACCCGCTACCGCCATTACGAGGCCGTGAATTACGACCGCTGGCTGATCTGCGCGCCCGCCCGCGAGCGGGGTGAACGCGAGAACATCCCCGTCTACCTCTTCCTGAAGGAGGCCCTCGTGAGAAAATACGGCGAGGAGTGGTACGACCAGCTCTGTCACGCCGCCACCGCCCTCCGGGAGGGAAGCATCAAGCGATAGCCAATGACGAATGACGAATCAATGCCGTTTCCTCAAGCCGAAAAGTCCCGCCGGGGCGTAAGCAATAACATGGTATTGTATGACTCGCGGGCCTTCATCCTGCTTGTTATTCATCAGGTGACCATTCGTGGGGCGTTGCCCAGTCGTGGTCGGAAGATTGTTTCCCCGTAAGCGCTATGCGCTTTTGCAGATCCTCGTAATTCGTAATTCGTAATTCGTAATTTTTTTTTCGCCCCACGGCTATAAACGCGTAAGCGCTATGCGTTTTTTGCAGATCGTAAACGCTATGTACTTCTTGTCGATCTTCCGACCACGACTGGCAAATCGCCGGGAGGCCACATCCGTGAGGTCACATCAACGCTCCCGCATTTTTTTTCGTTTTTTTTCTTCCATATATTTTGCATTTAAAAATTATCATTATCTTTGCGGGCGTTGCACAATACACATGAAAACTGTTTATCTTATGAACGTAAAGCACTTTTTTAGGGAAAATAAGCGGGAATCCTTGCAGGATAAGGATATTCGCCGTCCCTTTGTTTCACGTATCTTAATACAGCATTTAATTTCCGGCACATTTAATAATCGGGTTAAACGCGCTATTGCGCATCTTCGCCAGCGGCGAATCTCTCGCCATGCTTGCAAAATGTTTTGCAAGCGTGTCCGGGGTCTGGTTTGTACTTGCAAAACGTTTTGCAAACGCGTCCGAGGCGTGGTTTATACTTGCAAAACGTTTTGCAAGCGCATCCGGGGTCTGATTTATACTTGCAAAACGTTTTGCAACCGTGTCCGAGGCGTGCTTTGTACTTGCAAAACGTTTTGCAAGCGTGTACGGGGCATCGGTTACATTTGCCAAACGTTTTGCAAGGCTAAAATCGAGCGAGAGAGGGATTGCAACGCCCGCATCGAGTATATCTCTAATTTATTCACTTAACACGCTAATATCATGGCACAAAAACGAAAAATTATCATCGTCCGGTTCGCTTACGGGAACCTGAAAAACAACACCCACATGGAGTATCATGATGGAGTCAATTTTCTAATCATCAAGTACGGCGGCCCGGCCGCGCTGGGGATCGCCGTGCTTTATGCGATCTACAAGCTGCTGTACGACGAGGAGGTGGCAGCACTCGACCAGGTGCCCGGCAGCGCCTACACGGAAGAGATCGTGAAGCAAGACGCGGAACGCGACCGCCTGTTCAGCGGCTTCGCGGGCGCGATCAAGAGCTACCTCAACCACTACGACGACGACCGGCGGGAGATGGCCCGGAAG
>JAISAV010000250.1 GCA_031266545.1 Odoribacteraceae bacterium
TCCTCCTCGAGCACGACGTCCAGCGTCTCCTGCCCGGCGTAAGGTATCTCCCGCGTCTTCATGCCGATAAACGAGAAGACGAGCACCGGGGCGCTCACCCTCGGGAAAACCAAGGTGTAGCGGCCGTTCACGTCCGAGGAGACGCCATGCGTGGTCTCCTTCAGCCGGATGTTGACCCCCGGCAGGGGCGCTTTCTTGGCGTCGGTCACGGTGCCGCTGACGCGGAGGGCGTCCACCTGTTGTTGTCGCGCGGGTCGCGTGACGCGGATGATGACGATGTTGTCGTCGATCACGTACGATAGCCCGGTGTCCTTCAGGCACAAGTCAAGCACCGTCTCGATCGGCGCGTCCTTGACGGAGAGGCTCACCGGGGCTTGTCGCCCGATCGCGTCGCTGTCGTACACGAACGTGTAACTACTCGCCTGGCGAATGTGCTTGAAGACCTCGGCGAGCGAGGCGTTCTTCACCGACACGTCCAGCTTCTCCTGCTGGGCAAAGACCCCGGCGTTCAGGTTAAATGAACACACGAGTAAGGTGACGATCCATGTTTTCATGATGATAAACATTCGGGGTAATTTCAACAAGATGAAATTACCAAAGTCTAAGGGTTTTTTCATACTTTTGCAAATGACGTTAAACAATGTTGTGCTCCCCTGTATGGAGCATGATCTGGTTTTCGACAAGCGGGTTCGCGCGGCAACGCGGCCCGCTCTTTTATCTTTATTCCTCGACGGACACCCGGTTTCCCTCGATCGAGAAACGCACGCGCCCCGTCTGCTCGATCTTGGAGAGGACGCTGGCGATGTTGTCGTATCGTTTTATTTCCAGCGTGAAGCGGGCGTCGCCGGCGGGCGGGTCGCGGTACGAGACCTCCACGTCGTACCAGCGCGCCAGCCTCGTCATGATCGTCCGCAGCGGGGTTCCCGTGAAATTGAAGACCCCGTTGATCCACTCCACGGACCCGGCGGCGTCTACCTCCCGCGACTCGACGCGCCCGTCGACTACCGTGACCTGCTGGCCCGGCCGCAGGAGTTGCTCCCGCGTGCCGGCGGAGAGGCGCAGGCTGCCGTTGACCAGCGTGGTGACGACCGGCTCGTCGGGATAGGCTTCCACGTTAAACAGCGTCCCCAGCACGCGCAGG
Source organism: Odoribacteraceae bacterium (assembly GCA_031266545.1). Taxonomy (GTDB): domain Bacteria; phylum Bacteroidota; class Bacteroidia; order Bacteroidales; family Marinifilaceae; genus JAIRKS01. The sequence continues at coordinate 1,142 of JAISAV010000250.1, forward strand.
GAGACCTCCCCCGCCTTCACGATAAAGGGCTGGCCGGGGCGCCCGGCCACGTCGAAGCAGACCTCCCCCCGCATCTCCACCTCGCGCGTGTCGCCGGTGAAGCGCGCCGGGAAGGTGACGCGGGAGCCGGAGTTTAGCCACACCCGCGTGCCGTCCGACAGCAGCAGCTCGTACTCTCCCCCGTGGGGCACGATGACCGTGTGATACGCCGGCGGGAGGTTATCGCTCGCCCCCCGTTCCTCGTATTGCAGGCGATTGTCGCGGGCGACGATTTGCACCTCTCCCGGGGCGGGAATGACGCCCCGCGAGGAGTCCGAGATCATCACCCGCTCCCCGTCGGCGAGGACCAGCGTCGCCTTGTGACGCTTCACGATCCCCGTCGCCGGGAGGCTCGCCGCCGGGACGGGGTCTCCCGGCGAGAGGTACACGTATCCCGCCGTGGCGATCACCCCGGCCACCACCGCCGCCGCGACGCGCCTCCACGCCCTGGCGGGGCGTCTCGCGGCCACCCGGTGCTTGAACCTGTCCCACTCGCGCGCCACGTCCACGCTCCCCTGCTCGTCAACCTCCCGTTCCAGCCGGCGGAGGATCTCCCCGTGCTCCTCGCGGTTCCCCGCGCGGGCCGCGATCCATCCTTCCAGCCGTCGCCTTTCCTCCTCGTCGAGGGTTCCCGTGACCTCCTTCGCGATCAGGCGGGCGATCTCGTACCTTTCTTCTATATTCATTTTTTTTGTACTTTTGTCATCTATAACGACCGGCCTTGCAAAGCGGGTGAATTTTTTACAAAAAAAAGCGAGGTTATCGCGGGAAGGATAATCCCGCGACACCCGGCGACGAGGACTGGCGCGAGTTAATCATTTTATTCATCGCCAAGGGGATTTATCATGTTGACGGATAGAAACGAGTTTAGGCTTTTTTTTCAAGAATACCTGGAACCGGTGAGTCGTTTGGCGCGCAGGTTCGCGGGAGACCCGGACGTCGCGCGGGACGCCGCGCAGGAGGCCTTTGTCCGGCTGTACGAGCGGAAAGAAAAGTTCGAATCGCGGGAAAAGGCCAAATCGTTTCTCTACACGACCGCCAAAAATTATTGCCTCGATTACCTGAAACACCGGAAGGTGGAGCAGCAATACTACCGGCAGCAATTCCCCGCGGGGGAGGGGGAACGGGAGGAGGCGGACGAGGGGCCGGGGTTCCTGCACGAGATCACCTATCAAGAGACCCTGCACCTCGTGCACGCGGCCATCAAACAACTCTCCCCGCGGGGCCGCGCCATCATCCTCCACGGCATGAACGGCAAGAATAACGCCGAGATCGCCGAGGCCATGCACATCTCCGTGAACACGGTCAAGACGCTCAAGAAGGGAGCCTACGCGACGCTGCGGGAGTTGCTTAAAAACGCCTTCTCGTT
>JAISAV010000056.1 GCA_031266545.1 Odoribacteraceae bacterium
GCGCCTGAAGCGGAATCTGGAGGAAAATGCAGGAAAGAATCAAAATCAAGTTACGCATATATCAATTTTTAAATATTGTAAATCCGCTGCAAATGTACAATTAATTATTAACAACCCAGGTTAAGCAGATATGACATGATTGAACCATTGAAAAAATTAGCGAAATTAAGGGCTGACACCGGAAGGTGTCATTCCTTAAGTTGAGGCATTGGGCAACGCCTATATCGCCAACTTAAGGGCTGAAGGCCCGCCATAACCCAGCCCAACGCATCGCGTTGGGTGATGGATATATCATACCGCATTGCGCCCTGAAGGGGCAGTATACTCATTTTCAATATACTGCCTCTTCAGGGCGTAGGTTAGAGAGCGTATCTATTTTACCCAACGCGTTGGACTGGGTTATGGCGGGCCTTCAGCCCTATAAAGCCAAAAAAATCATCGCGCGGGCCTCGTCACGCGTGGATGATTTCATCATACAACGCTCGCATCCGTTCGCGCAAGTGCAGCATGGCATAACGCTTGCGCGACAGGAGCGTGTTCACCGGGAGGCCGGTCGTCCGCGCGATTTCCTTCACCGGGATACCCTCCAATTCCGTCAACTCGTAGATTTCCCGTTGCCCGGGCGGAAGTTCCGCGAGCGCCCGTTCCAGCTCCGTCCAGACCAGCGAGCGCATGTACTCCGTCTCGGGCGAGGGCGAGGGTGACGCCTCGTCGTCGTTAAACAGCACCTCCGAAAAATCTTCCAGCATCCCCGTGTCGCCGTCATCGTTCCGGTAGACGGGCATGTTTTCCTCGCGTTTTTTGGCGGCGTGGTTGATAATCGCGTTCCGGGCCACGCGGTAGAGCCACGCCGACACCTGCTCGATCGGGTTCATGGTCGTATTCACCGTCTTGACCAGTTGATAAAAAACATCCTGCAAAATATCCTCCGCGTCTTCCCTGCTCGCGACCTTGCCGCGGATAAAGGATTGAAGGCGCGGTTGATATTTCGCGATCAACTCCCCCGTGTCGTGTTGATTTTTCACCGGCGTTCACTCCTGTTTTTCGGCCTCTTCCTCCCGGAAAAAGGCGTGCCCGAAACCGCGCTGGAAATGATGTCGCTTCACGAACTCCTTCCGTTCCTCGGGCGTCATCCGCGCCCATTTCTCGTGGATGGGATTGCGACGATGTCCCGCCCTCCAAAAATGCCCGGCGCCCATGCCGCCGAAGAGTACCCGGGCGAGCACCAGCAACCCCAGCGCCTGCCAGATACTAATGCAGGCCAACCCGAAAATGGCAGGCATCAACCAGTTCCACAACAACATGACAAGCGCGCCAAACCCGATAATCGCCACCAGCGCGAGAGCCACGTGTCCTAAAGCAAAGGTAAAATGAAATCCTCTTTTCATGATCTATTATTTTAAAGTTCAACAATATCTTTCCACCATCTCGATGGCCCGCCCGGGGCAAACCCGCGCGCATTTGCCACACCCCGTGCACCTGCCGGGATCGTCCACGAAGGTACGCGTTTCACCCTGAATCTCGGCCGTCACCAGCGCGCCGTGCCGGCAAACCCCGACGCAATCCCCGCAATTGCGGCATCTCTCCTCGATAACGTCCGCGACAAATTTACTTTTTCTCCAAAACATGCTCTATCTTTTTAAATCGTGTTAAATAACGGGGGAGTCGCCGCGCGGGCAAGTTCCCCCTCCCATGTATGAAGACAAGCGAGAGACAAAAATATTTTACGGGATGCGCGTTTTTTTTCGACCGGGCAAAAAATCACGGGCTACCCCTGCCACGTGAAATAGCCCGGGAAGAGCGCCGCCACGTCCACCGGCCGGTCGAAAAGCGCGTAGACGGCGGAGCCGCTGCCGGTCATGGAGGCGTAGACGGCCCCCGCCTCCTCGAGGCGTTCCTTCACCCGGCGCGACTCCGGGAGCAACGGCAGGATGGCCTCCTCGAAATCGTTGACCACCTTCCCGCGCCACCGTCCGGGGGGCAAGCTCGCCAGCCCCGCCAGGTCCGGCAGCGTCGCCCGCGGGCGGACCAGCCGGTAGGCCTCCACCGTGGAGACGCCCCCGGCGGGCTTGACGATCGCCACCCGGTAGCGATCCAGCGAGAGGTCGACGGGCGTCATCACCTCTCCCCTCCCCCGCGCGAGGACGGGCCGGTTATAAATAAAAAAGGGACAATCGCTCCCCAGCCGGGCGGCGTAATCCAGCAGTTGCCCCCTCGACAGCGCGAGGCCGCACAAGTCGTTCAGCGCCACCAGCGCGAAAGCCGCGTCGGAAGACCCTCCCCCCAGCCCCGCCCCCGCGGGCACCTGCTTGTGGAGGTGGACGCGCACGGGAGGCAGGTCAAAATCCGCCGCCAGCAAGCGGTGGGCGCGCGCGACCAGGTTATCGCCCGCCTCCCCCGCGTCCAGCCCCGTGCAGCGGAACAGGCACTCCCCGCCCCGCCCCGGCGCGAGGTTCACCTCGAGGATATCCCGCGCGCCCACGGGATAAAATATCGTCTCGATATCGTGGAAACCGTCCGGGCGCTTCCCCGCGACGAAAAGGCCCACGTTGATTTTGGCATTAGGGTACACGATCATGCGTTCACTCTTGAAGGTTTATCGATCACCCGCGAAAGTAGTCGAAAAAATGGATTTCACGCACGCGTTCCAAGATTTAAGTCATATATTTGTCCCCGTTTTAATTCATCGCGCCATGTGGGAAACATTACAAGAGTGGGATAAAACGTTATTCCTGTTATTAAACGGGGTGCACCACCCCTACTGGGATTACTTCGCGAGCATCTTCACGGGCAAGGAGGCGTGGGGACTCATGTACGCCTCCATCCTGTACGTGCTGTGCAAGAACTTTGACTGGAAGACGGTCGTGCTCACCACCCTCGCCTTCGCGCTGGTCATCGTGGTGGCGGACCAGCTTTGCAGCTCCGTGCTGCGTCCCTGCTTCGCCCGCCCGCGTCCCTCGCGCGAGCCGGGGATCATGGAGATCGTTCACCTGATCAACGGCCGCCGCGGCGGCGCCTTCGGCTTCCCCTCGGCCCACGCCGCCAACACGGCCGCGCTCGCCACGTTTATCATCCTCTTCTTCAGGCGCCGCTGGCTCTCCGCGTTCTTCATCGCGTGGACGCTGGCCACGTGCTACACGCGCGTCTACGTCGGCGTGCATTACCCCGGCGACCTGCTCGCCGGCATCGTCACGGGCGTCGCGTCCGGCGCCGCCGTCTACGGGATCTACCGCCTCGCCCTCCGCCTCGCGCGACCGGCCGCGGCGCGCTCCCTCGTCGAGCGCCCCGCGGGGATGGCGCACCCCCTCCTCGTCGCCAACATCGGGCTGCTCACGGTGCTCGTCATCGGCCTTTACAGCCTCTTCCTGTGGCAAACGGCATGAGCAAGACGCGCGCCGACGCGTGGTTTCACGTCATGGCCCTCGCGACGATCCTCGCGTGGGGCGTCACGTTCGTCTCCACGAAAGTACTGCTCGACCACGGGTTGACGCCCGCCGAGATCATGCTCTACCGCTTCCTGATCGCCTACCTGCTCATCCTCGTCCCGACGTTCCGCCGCCCCCGCGCGACGCTCCGTCACCCGCGCGCGAGAAGCCTCCGCGACGAGCTGCTGTTCCTCGCCCTGGGCGTCAGCGGCGGGTCGCTCTACTTCCTCGCGGAGAACGTGGCCCTCGAGTACACGCTCACCTCCAACGTCGCCGTGCTCGTCTGCACGGCGCCCCTCTTCACGCTCCTCCTCTCGAGGATCTTCCTGAAGGACGAGCGACCGGCAACCGGGGCCTGGCGTGGATCGCTCGTCGCCATGGCGGGCGTCGTGCTGGTGGTCTTTAACGGGAACTTCGTCTTGCGGGTCGAGCCGGTCGGCGACCTGCTCGCCATCCTCGCGGCCGTCTCGTGGGGTTTCTACACCATCATCCTCCGCGAGCTGGACCGGCGTTACGACATCCTTTTCATCACGCGGAAAGTCTTCTTCTACGGCCTGCTCACGCTGCTCCCGGTCTTCTTCTTCGCGCCGCCGCGGCTGGACGCCTCCCTCCTCCTCTCCCCCACCGTGGCGTGGAACTTGCTCTTCCTCGGCGTGATCGCCTCGTTTATCTGCTACGTGCTTTGGAACCGCGCCATCCGGCAACTGGGCGCCGTCCGCGTCAGCAACTACATCTACCTCAATCCCGTCGTCACGCTCGTCACCTCCGCAATCGTCCTCTCCGAGCGCGTCACCCCCCTCGCGATCACCGGCATGTTCCTGATCCTCGGCGGCGTCTACCTGATCGAAAAACGAGCGACGGGGGCCATCACGCGCGCGTAATCACCCCCCTCTTTATTCAAAGCCATCGAGCAGTTCCTGCAAGATCTTCTTTATCTTGTCCGGCGTCGTGCCGACGGCCAAGAAGTTTCCCTGCCCGTCGACGAGGAAGTCGGCGCCACCGGCGTTGCTGATCCCGAATTTTGTCCAGAGGCTGTGCTGCTCGTCGTTCTGATCGAGGAGGTTTACCCACGGGTATTTATCCCTCTCCACGACCATGTTCATTATTCTCTTCTGATCGCGCGAGATGCCGATGACGGCGAAGCCCTTGTCTTTATACATCTCGTAAACCGGGATCATCTCCATGCCGTGCGCCCGGCAAGGGCTGCACCACGACATCCACAGGTGAACGAGCGTGACCTTATTCCCCTTGATCAGGTCCGCCAGCCTGACCTCCTTGCCGGTACTCGCGTCCAGCACCGAGCCGTCGGGACAGGGTTTGCCCGCTTGAATTCCGGTAGCCTGCTCGTAACTTTGCATCAGTGACGTGTAGGGGTGGCGGGGGAATTTCTTCTCGTACGCGTCGTGGAAAATCGTCAGCATGGGCGCGGTGGCGGTCAAAAAAATGGTTTCTCGTGTAATCTTCACTAAAAGCGCGTACCCGATAATATCCACGTGCGCTTTCACGTATTCCAACAGGTCGTTCACGTACACCTCTCTGACCCTCTCGCGCTCTTTATTCAAAGCCTTCGCGTCCTCGCTCAGGCTATTCCCCTCCCTCGCCGATTGAGAAAGCTGCTCCTGTATCGCCTTTCGTTTGGTCGGGTCATTCTTGATGAGCGCAATAGATTGCTCGCGAAGCGCGCTAAACTCGGGGGTATAATACCTGTTTTCTTCCAGTAGCCGCTGCAACTCGCTGGACAAGAGTCTTGTCTCCTTGGTTAGCGTGTCCATCACCGCGCGATAAGCATCCGTGTACTTGCCCCCTTTCACGACGTTCTCCTCCCGGCGATCATCCGGGTTTAACGTGAAATCCAGCATCCCCGTCTCGGCGATAAAATCAACCGGGTACCACGAGCCTTTCCTGATCTCCTCGGAAAATATCAACTCGTAAGCCTCCTCGGCGTTCGCGTAGAGCGTGTACTCGAATTTCCCGTCGTGCACGGGGATGTAAGTCATTTTAGCCGACAGGGCATCTTCGCCCGCCTTGAGCAACAGCAAGCGGCTGCTTTGAGGCCTGTCGATCACTTCCCCCTTCAACACGCACCGCACCGGCTCGTCATGCTTGACGTTGTACAACTTGATCCCGGTGATCGTTTCGTTGTTTTCATCCAGGTCGATATAATCCACCACCCCCTCCTCCTTGTCGACCGGCTCAAAGTAAAGGACGGGTGACATCGTGCCGGACGCCGGCATAAACACCTGCTTGTCTAATTGGAATCCCTCGCAGGCAAGCAACTTGTAGGTCTTCCCCTTGCTATCCCTCAGTTTACCCCCGGACGAGAGGTATACCCAGTAATTGGGCAAATGATAGACATCAGCGTACACGACCGTCGCCGTGTCGGCCCGCTCGATTCTGGACAAGATCATGTAATGATCCACGTCCGAGGCCTCAAACTCCGGGTTAACGACCATCGTCTCGTACCCGCGACAAGCGACGATGAGCGCCGCCGCGATAATAAAAGCAATTCTTTTCATCCGTGTTTCTGTTTAAAGATTAGTTTTCCTGTTGACCTTGCAAAGGTACAATTTTTTAAAAATCTGTCGTCCGTCTTGTTCGTTCAGGGGATGATGGCGCTTTGGATCTCGCTCCACGGCCCCTTTTCTCCCCGCGTGTTCTCCCAGCGGAGGGCGAAGTACACGGTCTTGCCGCGCTCGTCGTTCTCGAACGCGAGGGTGAACGGCGACCGGGTGTCGATGCTGGAGTGCCGCAACTCGTCCCACCGCGCGGGAGGCGTGTCGCTCACCATCCAGCCGATCTCGACGCCGTGCTGGCCCTCGGGCTTGGCCTTCTTGTGTTTCTTCCCCTTCTCGTAGAAGGCGATACCCACGTGCCCGATCACCGAGGTGTCGACGTCCGCGTCGGGCGACTCGTCGGCCACCGGGGCCGGCGTGCGCGTGGTCTTGCGGGTGGGGATCCCCAGCCCGTCGCGGTCCTCGTTGGTCACCTCGTGGTTATAGGTCAGGTACTCGTTCACCGCGTTGCGCGTGGCCGCCTCGGTCGCGCGCCTCGCGTCGTTTTTCGCCTGCACGGTCAGTTTCGTGCGGGTGGAGGGATCCTCGGCGGCAGCCAGTTTCAGCGCAAAATCGTCGCGCATCCGTTCGAGGATGGTCAGCACGCCCGCCGGGACGTTAAGCCGCCCCAGGTTCGCGTACAGGTAAGTCAGGAAGACATTCAGCCACTGCAGGAACTTCATGTCATTTTTTGGAATGTAAGGTTTTCCGCTCATGATCTTCATTTTTTAATGATTTGATTGGTTTTGATTGGTTATATATCAGGACGACAGATGCACGGGGGAGGAAGCTGGTATTATTCGCGCCTGCGCAGAAGTCTCCGGCGCCTGCGCGGAATCCTTCGGCGCCTGCGCGAAATCCTTCGGCGCCTGCGCGAAATCCTCCGGCGCCTGCGCGGAATCCTCCGGCGCCTGCGCGGAATCCTCCGGCGCCTGCGCGGAATCCTCCGGCGCCTGCGCGGAATCTTCCGGCGCCTGCGCGGAATCCTTCGGCGCCTGCGCGGAATCCTTCGGCGCCTGTGCGGAATCTTCCAGCGCCTGCGTGGAATCCTCCGGCGCCTGCGCGGAAATCACGGGAGAGGTCTCCCGCGAGGACACCGGGGACGTTAGGAACATTGGAGAGAATGCCGGGGACGAGAGAGCGTGCTCCGGGAGTTTCGGGAAGCATCCCGGATACACGAGCGCTATAACTTACTCCTTTCGAGAGGTTGCCGCAGGCAGCGGGAGGTATGTTTTGGTAGTCGTTCATGTATTTTTACGTGTTGTATGCATGGCGAAGATAACGCTGTTTTTCAAACCATGCAAGAACGAAAAAGGATTATTTATGATTTTTTTAAGCATTAATTTGATTCTTGAAAAAAATCGAATGACGAGGCGGGAATTATGAATTATGAATCACGAGGCGGGAGACGTGAGGCAATGCCATCAAGAAGAGGGCTGAAGGCCCGCCATAACCCAGCCCAACGCATCGCGTTGGGTAATAGATGTTGTCTCTATCCCGCGCCCTGAAGGGGTAGCATATTGAAAATGAGCATGCTGCCCCTTCAGGGCGCAACGTGGTGCGATATATCCTTTACCCAAGGCGTTGCCGTTGGGCTGGGTTATGGCGGGCCTTCAGCCTTCTTCTTGATGGCATCGCCTCCCGCCTCATAATTCATAATTCATAATTCATAATTCATAATTTAAAAAAAAGATTTTTCCGCTTGCAAATCCAAAATTGTCATTACCTTTGCCCCGCAATTGATACATAATTATATGTTAACTGTATTACAACACGGGCATCATCATCATCACGGTTTCGACCTGTTCAGGTGGGATGCTATCGGTATGTTGTAGAATATCAACAACTTTTTAACAAGCTCGCCTGTGACAGGCGGGCTTGTTTTTTTATACCTGCCCTCCCGTCCCCGGCGACAAAAAACAAAACGACATGACAAGATTAAAAATCGCGATTCAAAAATCAGGCCGGCTACACGACGACTCGCTGGCCTTGCTCAAGGAGTGTGGCATCGCCATCAACAACGGGAACGACCAGTTGATGGCCCAGGCCTCCAACTTCCCGCTGGAAGTGCTGTTCCTGCGGAACTCCGACGTCCCGCGTTACGTGGAGGACGGCATCGTCGACCTCGCCATCATCGGCGAGAACACGATCATCGAGAAGCAGGCCGACGTCTCGCGGCTCCTCGACCTGGGATTCTCGTCCTGCCGCGTGTCGATCGCCATCCCCCGGCCGGGGGAGTTCACGGGCCCCCGCTGGCTGCAAGGCAAGCGGATAGCGACCTCCTACCCGAACACGTTGCGCGACTTCCTCGCCCGCGAGGGCGTCGACGCGGAGATCCACGTCATCTCCGGCTCCGTGGAAATCGCCCCCGTCATGGGGCTGGCCGACGCGATATGCGACATCGTCAGCTCGGGCAGCACCCTCTTCAAGAACGGGCTGGTGGAAGTTCACACGCTCTTCACCTCCACGGCCATGCTGGTGGCCAACACCGGGCTGGACGACGCGAAACGGGCGGCGGCCGAACAACTGGTCTTCCGCGTCAAATCCGTGCTGGCGGCCAAGAACAGCAAGTACATCCTGCTGAACGTGCCCGGGGAGAAGCTTGAGGCCGTCTGCGGCCTGCTGCCGGGCATGCGCAGCCCCACCGTGATGCCGCTGCGCGAGCCGGGCTGGTACTCCCTCCACTCCGTGGTGAACGAGACCCAATTCTGGGAATCGATCGACCGCCTGAAGGCCGCCGGGGCGGAGGGCCTTCTCGTGATACCCATCGAAAAAATGATCCTTTAAATAACATGCACATGAACGAGATGAACATCGTGAAATTCCCCTCGCGCGAGGCGTGGGCGGGAATCCTCCGGCGGCCGGGGGGCAACGCGGCCGACCTCGAAAAAACCTGCGAGGCCATCTTCGAGGAGGTCAAGAGGGACGGCGACGCGGCCGTGCGAAAATACACGTGGCACTTCGACCGCGCGCACCTCGAGCGCCTCGACGCGCGGGAAGAGGAGTTCGAGGAGGCGGGACGATCGCTCGACCCCGCGCTCAAGGCGGCGATCCGGCTGGCCAGGGAAAACATCGAGGCGTTTCACCGCCTGCAACTGCCGGGACGCCGCGAGCGGGTCGACGCCCGCGGCTTCCGCTGCTGGCAAGAGGCGCGGCCGATCGAGCGGGTGGGACTGTACGTGCCCGGGGGCAGCGCCCCGCTCTTCTCCACGGTGCTGATGCTGGCCGTCCCGGCGCGGCTGGCCGGTTGCGAGGAGATCACGCTCTGCACGCCCCCGGGGAGCGACGGGACGGTGCACCCGGCCATCCTGTGGAGCGCCCGCCTGTGCGGCGTGACGCGCCTCTTCAAGATCGGCGGCGTGCAGGCCATCGCCGCGCTGGCCCTCGGGACGGGGAGCGTCGGCCGGGTGGACAAGATCTTCGGCCCGGGCAACGCCTTCGTGACGGCGGCCAAGCAACGGGCGGCCACGCGGGGGGTGGCCATCGACATGCCCGCCGGTCCCTCCGAGCTGATGGTGGTGGCCGACGAGACGGCCGTGCCCGCGTTCGTGGCGGCGGACCTCCTGTCGCAGGCGGAACACGGGCCGGACAGCCAGGTCTTCCTCCTCGCGCTCGACGAGCGGCTCCCCGCGCTGGTGGCCGGGGAGATCGAGCGGCAATCGCGCGGGCTGCCCCGCCGGGAGGTGATCGAGAAGGCGCTGGCGCGCTCCGCCTGCGTCGTGCCCCGCGACCGGGAGGAGTGCCTCGAGATGATCAACTGCTACGCGCCCGAGCACCTGATGCTAAGCGTCAAGAACCCCGGGGAGTGGATCCCCTCCGTCCGCCACGCGGGATCGGTCTTCCTCGGCAACTACTCCCCGGAGAGCGCCGGTGACTACGTCTCCGGCACCAACCACACGCTGCCGACCGGCGGGCACGCCCGCGCGCACGGGGGCTTGGGCGTGGAATCGTTCATGAAAACGATCAGCTTCCAGGAGATCAGCCCGCGGGGACTCGACTGCCTCGGGCCGGCCATCGAGGTGATGGCCGAACGCGAGGGACTCCTCGCCCACCGGAACGCCGTCAGGGAACGCGCCAAACACGCGAGGCCATGAACGCGGAAGGAATCATCCGGGAGAACATCCGCTCGCTCGTCGCCTACACCAGCGCGCGGGAGGAGTTCAGCGGGCAGGACGTGACGCTGCTCGACGCCAACGAAAACCCCTACGACACGGGCTACAACCGCTACCCCGACCCCTTCCAGCGGGAGCTGAAGCGGGCGGTGGCGCGGGTGAAGCGCGTCGACGCGGCCCGCCTTGTGCTGGGCAACGGGAGCGACGAGCTGATCGACATGCTCGTCCGCGTGACCTGCGAGCCGGGCCGCGACAACATGATCGTCTTCTCGCCGAGCTACGCCATGTACGAGGTCTGCGGCCACGTCAACGGCGTCGAGACGCGCTCGCTCGACCTCGACGCGAACTTCGAGCCGCGCTGGGACGCGCTCCCGGGCGCCATCGACGGGCACACGCGCCTCGTCTTCCTCTGCTCGCCCAACAACCCGACGGGCAACCGCTGGCCGCTGGAACGGGTGCGGGAACTGGCCGGGCGCTTCGACGGCTGGATCGTGGTCGACGAGGCTTACATGGACTTCGCGACGGGCGGCGAGCCGTCGGGCGACCCCCTCTCGGCCGTCAGCCTGCTGGAGGAATACCCGCGCGTCGTGGTCTTGCAGACCCTCTCGAAGGCGTGGGGCATGGCCGGGCTGCGCGTGGGTATCTGCATCGCCGACCCCGCGCTGGTGACTTACCTCAACCGCGTGAAGCCCCCCTACAACATCAACTCCCTCACGCAACGGGCGGCCATCGAGGCCCTCGCCGACGAGGAGACCTTCCGGCGGCGCGTCCGCGAGATCGTCCGCGAGCGGGAGCGCCTGTACCGGGCCTTCGCGCGGGTGCCCTTCTTCGAGGCCGTCTACCCCTCCGAGGCAAACTTCCTGCTGACGCGCTGCGCCGCATACCGGGAGTTGTACGACTACCTCGTGGCGAACGGCGTCATCGTCCGCGTGCGGCACGTCCCGCCGTTCCTCGAGGACGGCCTGCGCTTCACCGTGGGGACGCCGGGGGAGAACGACCGCCTGATTCAATTACTCGAACAATGGACGCGGCCATGAAGAAGATACTCTTTATCGACCGGGACGGCACGATCATACAGGAGCCGCCCGGGGACTTCCAGGTGGATAGCCTCGAGAAGTTGCTCTTCCTGCCGGGCGTGATCGGCGCCCTGCGCGACCTCGTCACGCGGACGGACTACCGGCTGGTGATGGTGAGCAACCAGGACGGGCTGGGCACGGCCTCGTTCCCGCTCGCGTCGTTCCTCGCCCCCCACCGCCGGATGCTCGACACGCTGGCCGGCGAGCGCGTGACCTTCGACGAGGTGTTGATCGACGATAGCCTCCCGGCGGATCGCTCCCCGCGCCGCAAGCCCGCCACGGGGATGGTCGAGAAATACCTGAACGAGTTGCTCGATCGGGAAAATTCCTACGTCATCGGCGACCGCCTCACGGACATGCAACTGGCCGCCAACATGGGCATACGCGGGATCTACCTCGGCGATGACGAGACCGACGGCCTCCCCGTCGCCCTCCGCGCCGCCTCGTGGGAGGCCATTCGCGACTACCTCATCGCCGGTAGCCGTCGGGCAACCGTCTGCCGGAAGACCTCCGAGACGGAGATCCGCGTGGACGTCGACCTCAACGGCGCCGGGCGTTGCACCGCCCGCACCGGCATCGCCTTCTTCGATCACATGCTCCAACAAATCGCCCGGCACGGCGGCATCGACCTCCGCGTGGAGGCGGCGGGCGACCTCGACGTCGACGAGCACCACACCATCGAGGACACGGCCCTCGCCCTCGGCGCCTGCCTCCGCGAGGCGCTCGGCAGCGGGCGGGGTGTCGAGCGCTACGCCTTCACCCTGCCCATGGACGAGGCGCACGCCGCCGTCGCGCTCGACCTCGGCGGGAGGAGCTGGTTGGAGTGGCAGGTCGACCTGCGGCGGGAATACGTCGGGGATTTCCCCACCGAGATGACGCGCCACTTCTTCGACTCCTTCTGCCAGGAGGCACGCTGCAACCTCCACGTCGAGGCCCGCGGGGAGAATACCCACCACGTCATCGAGGCCGTCTTCAAGGCATTCGCGCGCTGCCTCGGCATCGCCACCCGGCAATCGGGGACGGCCATCCCCTCGTCAAAAGGAATCATTTAAACCATAAATAACCGGAAAAACATGAACGTCACGATTATCGAATACGGCGCCGGGAACCTCTTCTCGGTGCGCGCGGCGGTCGAGCGCCTCGGTCACTCCGTCACGCTGGGCAGCCAGCCGGGGGAGATCCTCGCCGCCGACCGGGTGATCTTCCCCGGCGTGGGACAGGCCCGGAGCGCGATGGACAAGTTGCGCGCCGCGGGCCTCGACGAGGTCATCCCCGCGCTGCGGGTGCCCGTGCTGGGGATATGCCTCGGCATGCAACTGATGTGCGAGCGATCGGAGGAGGGCGACACCGCCGGCCTCGGTATCTTCCCGCTGGAGGCGCGGCGCATCGAGGGCGATTGCAAGGTGCCCCATATGGGGTGGAACAGGATCGTCGACCCGCAGCCGCCCCTTTTCGACGGGATCCGCGAGGGCGAGTGGTTTTACTTTGTCCACTCCTATTATCTCCCCGTCTCCTCCTACCAGGTGGCGGGGTGCCGCTACCACGCCCTCTTCTGCGCCGCCCTGCGGCGGGATAACTTCTTCGGCTGCCAGTTTCACCCCGAGAAATCGGGGGAGGCCGGCGAGCGAGTCCTGCGTAACTTCCTCGATTGGAACGGCCATGAACGCGCTTGACCTCCTCGAGCGGGTGATCCCCGCCATAGACCTCATCGACGGGAAATGTGTCAGGCTCACGCAAGGCGACTACGCGCGGCCCGCGTTCTACGCCAGCACGCCCCTCGACATCGCCCTGCGGTACGAGGCGGCCGGCCTCCGTCGCCTTCACCTCGTCAACCTCGACGGCGCCCGCGACGGGCGACTCTCCCGTCTCGACATCCTCGAGCGCATCGCCACGCGCACCTCCCTGCAAGTAGACTTCAGCGGCGGGATCCGCAACGACGACGACCCGCGACGCGTCCTCGACGCGGGCGCCGCGTGGGCCTGCGTCGGGAGCGTCGCCTGCCTCGACCCCGCGCGGGCGGCCTCGTGGCTGGAACGCCACGGCGACCGCCTTATCATCGGGGCCGACACCCTCGACGGCGTCATCCGCGCGCGGGGGTGGCAAGAGGCCACCGGCCTGACGGTCTTCGATCTCGTGAACACCCACGCCGGGCGACTCCACCACCTGATGTGCACGGATATCTCGTGCGACGGCACGCTCGCCGGGCCTAACTTCGCGCTTTACGGGCAACTACGCGAGCGCTTTCCCGACCTCCGGGTCATCGCCTCCGGGGGCGTGTGCGACCTCGACGACGCGCGTCGCCTCCTCGCCGGGGGAGTCTCCGGCGTGATCGTCGGCAAGGCCCTGCTCGAGGGGAAAATCGCGCTGGAAGAACTCGCGGCAAACGACCAAAACCCGTCGCCATGTTAGCCAAGCGTATCATTCCCTGCCTCGACGTCAAGGAGGGGCGAGCCGTCAAGGGGGTCAACTTCGAGAACCTGAGGGATGCCGGTGACATCGCCGAGCTTTCGGCGCGCTACTCGGACGAGGGGGCCGACGAGATCGTCTTCCTCGACATCACCGCCAGCCACGAGCGCCGCACCACCGCGCGCGAGTGGGTCGCCCGCGTGGCGGGGGTCACCCGCGTTCCCTTCACCGTCGGCGGCGGCATCGCCTCCGAGCGGGACGTGGAGGCGCTCCTGCGCCGCGGCGCCGACAAGATCTCCATCAATTCCGCGGCGCTCGACGACCCCTCGCTCGTCGATCGCCTCGCCCGCGCCTTCGGCAGCCAGTGCGTCGTCGTCGCCATCGACGCGCGCGTGGAGCGCGGGACGTGGCGCGTCTACCGGCAGGGGGGGCGCGTGACCACCCCCCGCGAGTTATTCGAGTGGGCCGACGAGGTCACGTGCCGCGGCGCCGGGGAGATCCTCTTTACCTCGATGGATCACGACGGCATGCGCCGCGGTTTTGCCGTCGAGACGCTTGCCCGCCTCGCCGGGAGATTGCCCGTGCCGGTCATCGCCTCGGGTGGCGCCGGCGCCCTCGAGCATTTCCGCGACGTCTTCACCGCCGGGAAGGCCGACGCCGCACTCGCCGCCGGTATCTTCCATTTCCGCGAGATGACCATCCCCGCGCTCAAGGAGTACCTCGCGCGGGAAAATATAACGATAAGACTATAACACATGGAAAACGTGAACTACAACGCCGATGGACTCGTACCGGCCATCGTGCAAGACGCCAACACCCGCGTGGTGCTGATGCAAGGGTACATGAACGCCGAGG
The DNA here is from genome assembly GCA_031266545.1 of Odoribacteraceae bacterium. GTDB lineage: Bacteria > Bacteroidota > Bacteroidia > Bacteroidales > Marinifilaceae > JAIRKS01. The sequence continues at coordinate 14,427 of JAISAV010000056.1, forward strand.
CGCTGCGCCGCACCGAGGAGAGCGGCCGGGCCTGCTTCTACAGCCGCTCCCGGCGATGCCTCTGGACGAAAGGGGAGACGAGCGGCAATTTCCTCCGCGTGACGGAGATTCTCGTCGACTGCGACCGCGACTCGCTCCTCGTCAAGGCCATTCCCGACGGCCCCACGTGCCACACCGGGCAGGATACCTGCTGGGGCGAGCGCAACCGCCGCGACGATTTTCTCGCCTACCTGCAAGAGTACCTCCGCCAGCGCCTCGCGGCCTCGCCCGACGAGTCGTATACCGCCCGCCTCGCGCGCCGCGGCGTGAACAAGGTGGCCCAAAAGGTCGGCGAGGAGGCCGTGGAGCTGGTGATCGAGGCGATGGACAACAACGACGACCTCTTCCTCGAGGAGGCCGCCGATTTGATGTATCATTATCTCGTCCTGCTGCTGGTCAAGGGGCACGCGCTGGAAGAGGTGATCGACGTGCTGCGCCGCCGACACGAAAAATAGCAAGATCCCTGATGTTACGCGCCTGGCGCGTGATGTGAGGCCCGCGGGGTTGCATCGAACGGGCGTTGTTTAGAAGATTTTCGCGTAACGTGTTGTACAATCTTTTAAAAAGCGCTACATTCGCTGGTATTTTTCCCGTGATATGATACGACGCATAATTATCAGGATACTATCGGTCTTCATGCTCATCGCGTTTATCGCCGTGGTGAGCGTGCAGTGGATATGGATACGCTCGAGCATGGCGGAGCGGGAGGATCGCTTCCGCTCGAAGGTGTACAGCGTGTTAACCCAGACGGTCAGCTTCATCGAGGACATGGACAACAAGCGGATACTCGGCGAGATGAAAAAGGAGATCCGGGAAGATATACGCAGCGCCATCGATACCGCACGCGCGGATAGCACGCCGCGGGGGGCGATCGGAAGGTATCCCGCGGTCAATTTCTTCGGGCACTACAACGTCTACTCGGGCGCGATCACGAGGGAGGAATACAGCATCTTCGAGTACCAGATGATCACCGGCAACGCGCCGGGTTCCAACGAGAGATACCTCGACAGTCACCTCCTCGAGTGGCTGGGGCACTACCTGGGCGTGGACACGCCGGACGAAACGAACGCGACCTTCCAGGCGAACGAGCAGCGGTACGAGGTGGCCCGCGACCTGCTGGTGGGGCTGGTGAACGAGAAGGAGGGCAAGGAGGAAAAGGTGAGAAAACTGCGCGCCGACAAGAACATCGACCTCGTGACGTTCATGCGCGAGAAATTCGGGAACAACGACATACGGATCCCCTTCTCCGTGGAGCTGACGAGCGAGAAGGAGATGCTGGCCCGGATCGCGCGAGAAAACCCGCGGGGGTTCTACTACGAGAAGATCTTCCCGAAGGTGGAGGCGGCGAATAACGAGTATTACATCGGGGTCACCTTCGACTCGGCGGACTCGCTCGACTCGCTGATCTACGAGAACACGTCGTGGATGTTTATCATCTCCGCCTTCTGCATCATCGGGCTGATGACCGTGTTTATCGTCACGATCGTCGTGATCACGCGCCAGCAGAAGCTCTCCGTGATCAAGAACGATTTCATCAACAACATGACCCACGAGTTCAAGACCCCGCTGGCCACCATCTCGCTGGCCACCGCGGCGATCGAGAAGGAAAAGGTGTTGAACGACAAGGCGCAACTGTTGAAATTCAACGCCATGATCCGGAGCGAGAACGAGCGCATGGACAAGTACGTGGAGCGCATCCTGACGCAGGCGAGGCTCGACCGGCGGGAGGTGCACCTGAAAAAATCCCCGGTCGACTTGAACTCGCTCGTGAGCGACGCCGTGCAACACTTCCGCCTGCAGGTGGAAAACGCCGGCGGGGAGATGCGGCTGGAACTGGACCCGGGAGGATTCGTGGCGAACGTCGACGAGGTGCACGTCTTCAACGTGGTCTGCAACTTGATCGACAACGCGATCAAGTACTCGCCCGCGGAGATGAACATCCTCGTGTTCACGCGCCGGGAGGGGGGGGATTTTATCATCGGCGTCCAGGATCGCGGCATCGGGATCGCCAAGGAGGCGCAGGGCAAGGTCTTCAAGCGCTTTTACCGGGTGCCCAGCGGCAACGTGCATAACGTGAAGGGCTTCGGCCTGGGCCTGAGTTACGTGAAGTCCATCGTCCTCCTGCACGAGGGCGACATTCGCCTGACCTCCAAGCGGGGGAAGGGCACGCTGGTGGAAATCATATTCAAGTTAGATAAAGAAGAATAAACCTTAATTTTAAAGAAGATGGGACATAAAGTACTTTTAGTGGAAGACGATCCTTGTTTTGGATCGGTGCTGAAGTCATACCTTGAGCTGTCCGACTACGAGGTGGTGCATTGCGTGAATGGCGCGCTCGGGTTCGAGGCTTTCCGGAAGGAGAAGTTCGACCTCTGCCTGCTGGACGTCATGATGCCCAACATGGACGGCTTCACGCTGGGGAAAAAGATCCGGGAACTCGACGCCTCCGTGCCCTTCGTCTATATCACCGCGAAGAGCCTGAAGGAGGACATGAAGCAAGGCTACGAGATCGGCGAGGACGACTACATCGTCAAGCCTTTCGACTCGGAACTGCTTATCTTCAAGATCAAGGCCATCCTCAGCCGCAGCCGGCACGACGAGGCGGAGGCGCGCCCGAAGTTGATCCAGATGGGCGCCTACGAGTTTAACACGGAACTGCGCACGATCACCACGGGCAACGAAGAGGTGATCAAGCTGACTCCCAAGGAATCGCGCCTGCTCGAGTTGCTCTACTATCACCGGGACGGCCTCCTCCTGCGCGAGAAGGCGCTGACCGAGATCTGGGGCACGAACGACTACTTCACCGCCCGCAGCATGGACGTCTACGTGACGAAACTACGCAAGTATTTCAAGGACGACCCCTCCATCAACATCGAGAACGTGCACGGGTCTGGCTTCCGGTTGATCATCGGGCAGTGACGGGCCGTTGACGAGCGTGCGGGTGGCGCGGGTTTTTCAGGATACTCACGGGGGGGCGTACCCCCAATGCCGGTCAATTTAAGAATTTTGCTCGGCGTAGGCTCCACAGCCCGATGTCATCAAGTTAAGGGCTGAAGGCCCGGTAATCAATGCTAATCCAGTTGAAAGCCCTTATCCTCTTAGGTTCCCTTAGTAGCCTGCCGTGATTCCTATATACACCCCTTATTTATCTTATTTGCAAGTGAATGAAATAAGATAAATAAGGGAGAAAAAAAAGGGGGAGTATTGGAGGCTACTAAGGGAACCTAAGAGAATAAGGTGTACGATCCGAGGCGTTAATCCTTAACTTGATGACATTGGCCTGCGCCCGTCTTTCAAACCCGCACCATCCGCGTGCTCGGTTTTAACGGCCGTCAGTCAAGCAGCCCCTGCAAGATCTTCTTCATCTCGTCCGGCGTCGCACCGATGGCCAGGAAATTCCCTTGCTCGTCGACAAGGAACTCGCCGCCAGCGGCGTTGCCGATCCCGAACTTTGTCCAGATGCCGTGCTCGTCGTTTAGCTCGAGGAGATTTACCCACGGGTATTTATCCTTCTCCACGGCCATGTCCATCGCCTCTTTCTTTTGCTCGCGCGAGATGCCGATGACCGTGAAGCCCTTGTCTTTATACATCTCGTAAACCGGGATCATCGCCTTGCCGTGCGCCCGGCAAGGGCCGCACCACGACGCCCACAGGTGAACGAGCGTGACCTTGTTTCCCTTGATCAAATCCGCCAGCCTGACCTCCTCGCCGGTGCTCGCATCCAGCGCCGAGACGTCGGGACAGGGGTTGCCCGGTTGAATCGCGGAGGCCTGCTCGTAACTTTGCATCAGCGACGTGTAAGGATGGCCGGGGAATTTCTTCTCGTAGATGTCGTGGAAAATCGCCAGCATGGGCGCAGCATCCAGGTTAAGATGACTACTCTCGACGGCGCGACGCATGTTCTCCACCAGGAACGTGTACCCCGTGACGTCCGCGTGCCTTCTCGCGTACGCCAGCATGTTGTCCGCATACACGGTCTTGTATATCCTCTCTGCCTCTTTATCCAGTGCCTTCCCCTCCTCGCCCAAGTGCGTCCCCTCTTCTCTCATCCGGGAAAGCTGGCCGAACAGCGCGTGTCGTCGCGTGTCGTCCTCGTAGTCAAGCGCGTCTATTTGCGCGAGCAGCGCGCGAAACCCCGGGGTATAATACCTGTTTTCTTTCTCCAGCCGCTCCCGCTTCTCGTTCAGCGCGCAGTAAAGAACATCCGCCCTCGCGTTCAGCGAGTCCACCAGCGCGTGATAGGCGTCCGTATACTTGCTTCCCTTCACGACGTTCTCCTCCCACCTGTCCATCGGGTGCAGCGTGAAATCCAGCGTCCCCGTCTCGGTGATAAAATCAACGGGGTGCATGATCCCCGCCCGCTCTTCATCGTAAAATATCAACTGGTAGGCCTCCTCGGCCCTCGCGTGGAGCGTATACTCGAACTTCCCGTCGCGCACGGGAATATACGTCACGCGTGCCGCCCGGGGATTCTCGCCCGCTTTGAGCAATAGCAGCCGGTTGCTTTGAGGCCGATCGATCACCTCCCCTTTCAACAAGCACCGTACCGCCCCGGCGTGCTTGATATTGTACAACTTGATCCCGATGATCGACTCGTTATCCTCGTCCAGGTCGATATAATCCACCACCTTTTCGTCCTTATCGACCGGTTCGAAGTAAAGGGTGAGCGACATCGTGCCGGATGCTGGCATAAATACTTCCTTGTCTAACTGGAATCCCTCGCACGCGAGCAGCTTGTAGGTCTTCCCCTTGCCGTCCCTCAGCTTACCCCCGGACGAGAGGTACACCCAATAATTGGGCAAATTGTAGACATCGGCATACACGACGGTCGCCGTGTCGGCCCGCTTGATTCTGGATAAAGCCATGTAATGATCCACGCCGGAGGCGTCAAACTCGGGATTAACGATCACCGTCTCGCGCCCGCCACAAGCGACGGCGAGCGTCGCCGCGATAATAAAAGTAATTCTTTTCATCCTGTTCACGTGTTTCTGTTTAAAAATTAGTTTTCCTGTTGACCTTGCAAAGATACATTTTTTTCAAAAACCGTGATAAAATAAAACCTCTTTATCGCGTCGCCGCGCTTCAAAAGAAGGCGGGAGAACGCGCCGTTTTCGCCGGGAAATTCGTACATTCGCGACACTCATCAAAAACAAGTTTATATGACAAACATCGAGACTAAAGAAAGACTCTTGCGGCTAAAATCGATCATCGGCAACACCCCGTTGCTCAAGATCGACTACGCCTACAAGGGGGAAAAGCGGTCGCTCTACGCCAAGGCGGAATACCACAACCTGACGGGCAGCATCAAGGACCGCATGGCCTACCACATCCTCGCCCGCGCCTACGATTCCGGGGAACTCCGCCCCGGCATGCACATCATGGAGGCCACGAGCGGCAACACGGGCATCTCCTTCTCGGCCCTCGGCAGGGCCATGCGCCACGAGGTGACCATCTTCATGCCTAACTGGATGAGCGCGGAACGCATCAACCTCATCAAGAGCTACGGCGCCAACATCCGCCTGGTCACCCCCGAAGAGGGGGGCTTCCTCGGGAGCATCGCCATGGCCGAGCGCCAGAAAAAGGAGAACCCCGGCGGCGTCTTCCTGCCCCGGCAGTTCGACAACAACATGAATTGCGAGGCCCACGCCACCACCACCGGCCCGGAGATCGTCTCCCAGCTCATCCAGCTCGGCCTCGTCCCCGACGCGCTCGTGGCGGGGGTCGGCACGGGCGGCACGATCATGGGCGCGGGCGCCTACCTCAGGAGCGTCAACCCCGGCGTGAAGCTCTACCCCCTCGAGCCGGAGAACTCGCCCACGATGAGCACCGGCCACAAGGTCGGCAAGCACCGCATACAGGGCATCTCCGACGAGTTTATCCCCTCCATCGTGAAACTGGACAAGCTCGACGACATTATCCAGGTGGATGACGGCGACTCGATCATCATGGCCCAACAACTCGCCCGCGTGCTGGGACTCGGCGTCGGCATCTCCTCCGGCGGCAACTTCCTCGGCGCCATCAAGGCCCAGAACATGCTGGGGAAGGACGCCGTCGTCGTGACCGTCTTTGCCGACGACAGCA
>JAISAV010000092.1 GCA_031266545.1 Odoribacteraceae bacterium
TTCTACGTGGCGGCCATCGTCGAGATCCCCTCCCGCTCGATCACGGCCATCTCGACCCCCGTCGCCGCCGACGCCCTGCAGGCGGGCGACTTCGCGCGGGCCAACGAGCTGTACAAGAAGGTCTCGCTGCACCAGTTGATGATCGGTGGCGTCGTCTTCCTGCTGCTGTGGGCCAACATCGACAACCTCTACGACATCATCCCCCGCGGCGACGACTTCCGCGGCGGCAAGTGGGTGGTACTCTTCATCGCCCTGTCGCGCCTGCTGGTGCTCTTCCTCGGCTTCGGGTACACGCTGCTCTCCTTCTCGCGCTACTATCGCTGGGCGCTCTGCTTCACGTTCGTCACCGCGGGCCTCACGTGGCTCGCCAACTACCTGCTGATCCCCCGCCTCGGGATCACGGGCGCCGCGCTGGGCACCTTCCTCGCGATGGTCGTCGCCTACAGCCTCCAGCAGTGGCTCGTCTTCAAGCGCCTGAAGGGGAACCCCTACTCGCGCCAGACGGCCCGCTACCTGCTGCTGCTGCTGGCCCTCTTCGGCTTAAACTACCTGATCCCGCGCCTCGGCAACCCGTGGGCGGACGCCGCCACGCGCACCGCCGCGCTCGGCGTCGCCGTCCTGCTCACCGTCCCCTTCGCCCGCCTCTCCGGGGAACTTGACCAGTTGCTGGGGCAGGCGCGCCGCTTCCTCGGGCCGCGGTGCAACAAGTCGTGAAAGACGCCACGGGCGCGTCATGGCGCGCGGGTGATAAATTCGAGAAAAATGCCTACATTTGCCCCTCGCGACATAAAATAACATACGCTTCATGGAATACAACTTCAAGGAAATAGAACAAAAGTGGCAACGCTACTGGCAAGAAAACGAGACCTACCGCGTCGAGATCGACCGGGAGAGGCCCAAGTACTACGTCCTCGACATGTTCCCCTACCCCTCCGGGGCCGGGCTGCACGTCGGTCACCCGCTCGGCTACATCGCCTCGGACATCTACGCGCGCTACAAGCGCCTCAAGGGATATAACGTGCTGCACCCGATGGGGTACGACGCCTACGGGCTGCCCGCCGAGCAATACGCCATCCGCACGGGACAGCACCCCGCCGTCACCACCGCGAAAAACATCGACCGCTACCGGGAGCAGATGGATAAAATCGGCTTCTCGTACGACTGGCGGCGCGAGGTGCGCACCTGCGACCCCGGCTACTACAAGTGGACGCAATGGACGTTTATCCAGCTCTTTAATAGCTATTACTGCCGCGACGAGCGCCGCGCCCGCCCCGTCGCCGAACTCGCCCGGCACCTCGCCGAGCGCGGCACCCGCGGGCTGAACGCCGCCTGCAGCGCTAAACTCTCCCTCGCGGCCGACGAGTGGCGCGCCATGACGGGTCGCGAGCAGCGGGAAATCCTGATGAACTACCGCCTCGCCTACCTCTCGGACGCCCTCGTCAACTGGTGCCCGCGGCTGGGGACGGTGCTCGCCAACGACGAGGTGAAAGAGGGCCTCTCCGTGCGCGGGGGCTACCCGGTGGTGCAGAAGAAGATGCGGCAATGGTCGCTGCGCGTCTCCGCCTACGCCGGGCGGCTGCTGGAAGGGCTGGAACGGGTCGACTGGCCGGAATCGCTCAAGGAGATCCAGCGCAACTGGATCGGCAAGTCCCGCGGCGCCGACCTCTTCTTCGAGGTGGAAGGCGCCGCGGAACGGATCGAGATCTTCACGACGCGCCCCGACACGATCTTCGGCGTCACGTTCATGGTGCTCGCCCCGGAATCCCCCTACGTGCCCCTCCTCACCACGCCCGGGCAGGCCGCCGCCGTCCGCGAGTACCTCGACCGGGCCGCCCGGCGCACCGAGCGGGAACGGCAGGCGGAGGTCAAGCGCGTCACCGGCGTCTTCACCGGCTCGCGCGCCGTCAATCCCTTCACGGGCGAGGCCATCCCCGTCTGGATCAGCGACTACGTCCTCTCCGGCTACGGCACCGGCGCCATCATGGCCGTCCCGGCGCACGACGGCCGCGACCACGCCTTCGCGCGCCACTTCGGGCTGCCCGTCCGGCAGGTCATCGACGACGGGCAGGCGCGCGACGTGAACGAGGAGTCCCTCGACGCCAAGTCGGGAACCCTCGTCAACAGCGGCCCCCTCGACGGGAAAGGGGTCGAGGAGGCCGCGCGCCTCGTCATCGAGGAGGCCGCGCGGCGCGGGATCGGCGGCGAGAAAATCAACTACCGCCTCCGCGACGCCATCTTTAGCCGCCAGCGCTACTGGGGCGAGCCGTTCCCCGTCTATTACAAGGAGGGACAACCCCACGCGCTCGACGAGTCGCGGCTGCCGCTGGTGCTGCCCGACGTCGACTCGTACCTGCCCACCGAATCCGGCGAGCCGCCGCTGGCCCGCGCCGCGGGATGGGTGGCCCCGGGCGGGTACCCGCTGGAGGTGAATACCATGCCCGGTGTCGCCGGTTCGTCGGCCTACTACCTGCGCTACATGGATCCCCGGAACGACGAGGCGCTCGCCGGCGACGAGGCGCTCGACTACTGGGACAGCGTCGACCTCTACCTCGGCGGCGCCGAGCACGCCACCGGCCACTTGATTTACGCCCGCTTCTGGAACATGTTCCTGCACGACATCGGCGTGGCCCGTCGCCCCGAACCCTTCAAGAAGTTGATCAACCAGGGCATGATCCAGGGGCGCTCGAGCTTCGTCTACCGCCTGCTGCTGTCGCGCGACGGGGGGGGGACGTGGGAGGCCACCGACCTCCACGTCTCGCTCGGGATCGTCCGCGCCGTCGAGGCGCTGGCCGACCCGCGGGAGCGAGTCGCGCGGGTCGTCGCCGCCGGGGGGGAACTGCCGCCCGGGGTGAACGCCGTCTCGTTTCAGGAGGCGCACGTGGACGTGAGCCTCGTGAAAAATGACCTGCTCGACACGGACGGCTTCAAGGCATGGATGCCGGAACTCGCCGACGCGCGCTTCCTGCTCGAGGAGGGGAAATACGCGTGCGGGCACGCCATCGAGAAGATGTCCAAGTCGCTCTTTAACGTGGTCAACCCCGACACGGTGGTCGAGGAGTACGGCGCCGACACGCTCCGCCTGTACGAGATGTTCCTCGGCCCGCTGGAGGCGAGCAAGCCGTGGGACACGCGGGGCATCGACGGGGTGCACAAGTTCCTGCGCAAGTTCTGGAGGTTATTCCACGCCGGGGGCGCCTTCGGCGTGAGCGACGCGGCGCCCGCCCGCGAGGAACTTGCCACGCTGCACGCCACCCTCAAGAAAGTCGACAAGGATATCGAGAATTTCTCCTTCAACACGGCGGTGGCCGCCTTTATGATCTGTGCCAACGAGCTGACCGCCGCCGCTTGCGACAAGCGTCAAGTACTCGAGCCGCTGGTGATCGCCCTCGCCCCCTTCGCTCCACACGTCGCGGAGGAATTGTGGCAATTACTCGGCCACCGGGAGAGCGTCACGGGCGCCTCCTTCCCGCGCTGGAACGACGAGTTCCTCTCCCGCGACGACTTTGACTACCCCGTCTCCTTTAACGGCAAGGTGCGCTTCAAGCTCCCGGCCTCCCTCTCCGCCGCCACCGCCGAGATCGAGGCCAGCGTGACGGCCGCCCCCGCCGCCGCCAAGTGGCTGGAAGGAAAGCAAGTCAAGAAAATCATCATCGTGCCCGGCAAGATCATCAACGTCGTGCTGGGATAACGCGCCGCCATCAAGTAAAGGAGTCTGCCCGACGTGGTCTCCAGCGCAATACCGTCAACTCAAGTAGAAACAGTTTCCGCTCGGCGGAGGCTGGATCCCAATGTCATCAAGTTAAGGGCTGAAGGCCCGCCAAGCAATAGCGTGGGGCGTTGCCCAGTCGTGGTCGGAAGATGCAAAAAGCCCCGAAGGGTAGGGTGTGCAAAAAGAACGAATTTCTTCTTAGTATTTTTATCGATTTAAATAGTTGAAATTAAAAGATTTGAATTATACGAAGAAGTAGAAATCAAGTGAAGATTTTATTTCAC
>JAISAV010000121.1 GCA_031266545.1 Odoribacteraceae bacterium
CACGAGGACGCGCGCGAGAACCTCCTCTTTATCGACTTTTCCCGCCATTTCGGGGCGAAAGGGCTGCGCGTGCCGGGAGTGCGCGCCGTGGGGGAGGGGGCGCGGGTCTACCTGCAGGAGGACCTGGGCACGGTCACCCTGCTGGACGCGGTGGAGCGGGCGGGGGAGGGGCTGTCGCCGGGTACGCTCGACCTCTACCGGCAGGCCCTCGAGGAGTTGACGCGCTTCCAGTTGCTGGGCCACGAGGGGCTGGACTACGCGCGTTGCCTGCCGCGGCCGCGCTTCGACGGGAGGTGCGTGGCGTGGGACTTGAATTACTACAAGTACTGTTTCCTGCGGCTGGCCGGGGTGGCGGTCGACGAGCAGCGCCTCGAGGAGGATTTCGAGCGGCTGGCCGCCCTCGTGGACGCGGAGCGGAGTGACAGTTTCATGTACCGCGATTTCCAGTCCCGGAACATCATGGTCAAGGGTGGCCTCCTCTACTTCATCGACTACCAGGGCGGGCGCCGCGGGGCCTTGCCCTACGACGTGGCATCGCTGCTGCACGACGCGATCGTGGAGATCCCCGACGCGCAACGGGAGGAGTTGCTGGATCACTACCTGTCGCGCCTGTCGCCGCGCCGCCCCGTCGAGGCGCGTCGCCTGCGGTCGGTCTACGATCATTTCGCCCTCGTCCGCCTGCTGCAGGCGATGGGGGCCTTCGGGTTGAGGGGGTTGCACGAGGGGAAGCGCCATTTCCTCGACTCGATCCGGCCGGGGCTGCGCGCCGTCGTCTCCCTGTTCGCGCCGGGCAGGCTCGCCGCCGTTTACCCGGAGATCGAGCGGGGGGCGCGCGCGGCCTTGCAACAATACGCGGGCGATGAGGGGAGAATTGAAAAATAGTTTTTAACTTTGAACGCTTTTTAGAACGGGGGTGGCGCCCCGGCAAGAATTTAAACGATAAAAACGATGAATACCACGTCAGCAGAGCAGGTGGCGGCATACCTGCTACGAGTAAAGGCCGTCAAGTTGGACCCGGAACACCCCTTCACGTGGGCCTCCGGGTTGAAATCGCCCATCTATTGCGATAACCGGAAGACGCTCTCCCACCCGGAGGCGCGCTCCTACATCCGGGACCAGTTCGCGCGGTTGATCCGCGAGAAGTACCCGGACGCGGAACTGGTGGCCGGGGTGGCCACCGGGGCGATCGCGCCGGGCGTGCTGGTGGCCCAGGAGCTGGGCCTGCCCTTCGCGTACGTCCGCTTGATGCCCAAGGAGCACGGGCTGGAAAACCAGATCGAGGGCGAGTGCCGGGCGGGACAACGCGTGGTGGTGCTGGAAGACCTGATCTCCACGGGCAAGTCGAGCCTGCAGGCGGTGAAGACGCTGCGCGACGCCGGTTGCGAGGTGATGGGGATGGTGGCCATATTCACCTATAGCCTCATGCTGGCGACGAATAATTTCTCGCGGGCGCGGTGCGCGCTGGACACGCTGAGCGATTACGGCACGCTGATCGACCTCGCCGCGCGCACGGGCTACGTCCACCCGGACGAGGTGGTGCGCCTGAAGCAGTGGCGGATGAATCCCGATACTTATCGCTAACCAATACCGTTTGTCATGACAAGGATCGTAAGCGATGTCAAGCGAATAGATAGCGAGATCGCCCCCGTGTACGCCTTTATCTCCGACTTTAACCGGCTGGGCGAGTTGATCAAGATGGCGCGGCGGGGGGAGCAGGCGGGGGAACTCGCCGGGAAGATCGAGGAGGTCCGCACGACGGGGGACACGTGCACCTTTGTCGTGGCGGGCTTCGGCGAGGTGGGGATGAAGATCGAGGAGCGGCAGGAGCCGACGCTCGTCAAGTTCGGGGGCGACGGGCGGTTGCCGTTCGCGTTCAACGTGTGGATCCAGTTGCTGGAGCACGCCCCGGGCGACACGCGGCTGCGCGTGACCTGCGAGGCGGGGTTGAACATGATGATGAAGATGATGTTGAAGGGTAAGCTGGAGAAGGGGATCGACCAGCTGGCGGAGGGGCTCGCGCGGTTGCCCTACGCGTTAATGCATTAAACGATGAACGAGATGGAAATAGTATTGAGCGGGATCAGGCCCACGGGCAACTTGCACCTGGGGAATTATTTCGGGGCGATGAAGAGTTTCCTGCGGCTGCAGGAGGAGTTCACGTGCTTCTTTTTTATAGCGGACTGGCACTCGCTGACGACGCACCCCCGTCCCGGGGATATCGTCGGGAGCGTCCGCGGGATCATGGCCGAGTACCTGGCGTGCGGGCTGGATCCCGGGAAGGCCGCGATTTACGTGCAGAGCGACGTGAGGGAGGTGCTGGAGTTGTACCTGTACCTGAACATGAACGCCTACCTCGGCGAGCTGGAACGGACCACCACCTTCAAGGAGAAGGCCCGCCAGCAACCGGATAACGTGAACGCCGGGCTGCTGACCTACCCGACGCTGATGGCGGCGGATATCCTGCTGCACCGGGCGCACAAGGTGCCGGTGGGCAAGGACCAGGAGCAGAACATGGAGATGGCGCGGCATTACGCCCGGCGGTTTAACGCCATGTACGGGTGCGACCTGTTCCCGGAACCGGAGTCGTTCGCCCTGTCGGGCGAGGCGGTGAAGATCCCGGGGCTGGACGGGTCGGGGAAGATGGGGAAGTCGGAGGGGAACGCCATCTACCTCGTGGACGACGCGGCCACGATCCGCAAGAAGGTGATGAGGGCCGTGACGGACAGCGGCCCCACGGCGCCCGGCGGCGTGAAGCCGGAGGCGATCCAGAACCTGTTTACCCTCCTGCGGGCGGTCTCCGCGCCGGACGTGTACGCGCACTTCGACGGGCTGTACGACCGCTGCGCGATCCGCTACGGCGACCTGAAGAAGCAACTGGCCGAGGATATCATCGCGTTTTGCGCCCCGATCCGCGAGCGCGCCCTCGCGTACGCCGCCGACGTCGCGTACATGGAGAGGGTGGCCGCGGAGGGCGCCGGGAAGGCGCGCGAGAGTGCCGCCCGGACGTTGAAGGAGGCGCGTCGCCAGATCGGCTTTCGCCCGTGATAACCCGTTGATGCCATGTACGAGTATATTAAAGGTACGCTGGTGGAGGCGAATCCCGCCTACGCGGTGGTGGAGGCCGGGGGGATGGGCTATAACGTGTGCGTGTCGCTGAATACCTACACGCGGCTCGTCCCGGGGGGCGAGGTGCTGCTTTACCTGCATCACGTGGTGCGCGAGGATGCACACCTCCTGTACGGCTTTTATTCCAAGGAGGAGCGGGCGCTCTTTCGCGCGCTGATCTCCGTGTCGGGGATCGGCGTGAACACGGCCAACGTGATGCTCGGGTCCATGAACGTGGAGGAGATCACGGCCGCGATCGTGACGGGGAACGTGGAGGCGATCAAGAGCGTGAAGGGTATCGGGCTGAAGACGGCGCAACGGGTGATCATCGAGCTGAAAGACAAGCTGGGGAAGGAGGCCGGGACGGTGGCCGGGCTGCCGCAGGTCGCGGGTCAACTCAAGGAGGAGGCCCTCTCCGCCCTCGTGATGCTGGGCTTTACCCGCGCCCAGACGGTGAAGGCGCTGGACAAGATCCTCGCCACCGGCCGGGTGACGAGCGTGGAAGAGTTGATCAAGCTGGCGTTGAAGCAACTTTAAACGGGGCGCGCGTGGATACCGGTAGGCAGGCGGAGATATTGCTCCTGATCAGGAATCGCGACAGGGGGGCGTTTCGGGCGTTGTATGACGAGTATTACGAGGATTTGCTGCTTTATTGCCACCGGATCGTGGGGGATATTCACGCCGCGGAGGATGTCGTGCAGGGGTGTTTCGTGGACTGGTGGCACTCCGGGAGGCTGGAGAGGTTTTCCGGGGACCTTGACCGGTATCTCTTCCGGGCGACGCGGAATCGCTCCTTGAAGTACAAGGAAAAACGGCAGAAGGTCAGCGAGGCCGAGCGCTCCGCCGCCGAAAATGACGCCGCGCCGGCCACCGCGTGGGATCAGGAGAGCGTCGATAATCTGTATTATCATATCCACCGGCTACCCGAGAGGTGTCGGCGCGTCTTTTTGATGGCTTGCCTCGATGATAAACCCTACCGGCAGGTCGCGGAGGAGCTGGGCATCAGTATCAACACGGTGAAGACGCAAATGAAGATAGCCTTGAAGTACCTGCGCGAGAATTTGCGGGGGCGGTTGTTCTTGGATATGCTGTTTTTGTTCTCGAAAGGGAGGCAGGGGGCCGGGAAGCCGGGTTCCACGTTCGCGTAGAGGGGCACGCGTTCCGGGCTATTTTTGCTCCTGCGCCGCTGCCAGTTGTTTTGTTAATTCTTCGATGAGCTTCTCCTGTTCCACGATGATTTTATCCTTTTCCTCCACGAGTCGTTCTTTGTCCTGGAGTTCTTGCAGGTAATCGTCTTCCATTTCCATCTCGATCTGCACGTCCTCGCTCTCCGAGGCCGCGCGCAGGCGGTGGATGATGGGGCGGTAGATCTCCGGGAAATCGTTCTCGCTCACGTTGAGGACGTGGTTGTCCTTGGTGAGATTTTCCTGGTCGAAGATGTCCAGCAGTTTTTCGAGGTCGTTGCGCCGCCGTTGCTTGAGTTGCTTGATCTGCACGATCCACGAGCGGTGGTGCAGGCCCTGTATAAACTCGTTCGCCGGGTTTAATTCCTCGCTCGTCGAGATGTCTTTCGCGTGATAATCCACCTGTATGACGGGGCGCCCGGGGATGTCGATGTCGTGCCCCAGCAGGAAGATGCAGTAGATCTGGCGGGCCTTTTTCTCGTCGTCGGTGGTGGTGTAGGTGTTGCCGGGATCGCCGTAATGCAGCCCCACGTAGCG
>JAISAV010000035.1 GCA_031266545.1 Odoribacteraceae bacterium
CATGTCTTGTCCTGAAATAGCTTTACAAAATACGAACAACAAAAAGCAGTAAAGTTATGTTAAGACGAGCGAGAAGATTTTACTCGGAAGAATTTAAAGAGAGAGTATTAACAGCGTATTACAATAGTAATGAATCGGTATTAATGATAGCCCAACGGTTTGATTTAAGCAGGAACACGGTCGGCAGTTGGGTTTATCGTAAAAGCACGGCGGGCAATTCGAAGAAAAGGGTTAAATTAGCACCCCTAGAAACGACGTTTATGAAAGAGAAAGAATTGTCTGCCGGTGAAAAGGATTCGCGTATCCGGGAACTGGAACGAGCGTTATCCATGGAAAAGATGCGGTCGGAATGTTTGGAAAAAATGATAGAGATCGCCGAGCGGGAGTTAAAAATCGACATCAGAAAAAAATCTGGTGCCAAGCAGTCCACGAGATGAGACAGGAGGAATCGTCCTACAGGATATATGCCCTCTGCCGGCTGTTTGGCAAGAGCCGCCAGGCTTATTACGAGCGTTCTCGTTACGTCGCGACGGCGAGCGTTGAAGAAGACGCCATCCTGTCGCTGGCGCGCGAGGTTCGAAAAGATTTCCCGCGGATGGGCGCAAGGAAACTGCTGGTTTATCTCCAGCCCAAATTCGAGGCGATGCACCTTCACGTCGGCAGGGACGCCTTTATCGAGCTGCTGTACCGTAACTTCATGCTGGTTCGCCGGTACAGGAACAGGCGAAAGACCACCTTTTCCAATCACTGGATGCACAAGTACCCGAACCTGACGGCCGGCTACACGCCAACGGCCCCGAACAGGCTCTGGGTTAGCGATATTACTTATATTGACACGGAAGACAAGACGGTCTACTTGTCACTTGTCACGGACGCCTATTCTCGCAAGATCGTGGGCTGGAATCTTTCCCGGACGCTACGTTCACCGGGTTCGCTTGCCGCGCTGAAAATGGCATTAAGCGGACTGGACGGAAAACACGCGGGATTAATCCATCACTCCGACCGTGGCAGCCAGTATTGTTGCAGGGATTACGTCAACATGCTGACCCGTAAAAATATACAAATCAGCATGACGGAAAGCGGCGACCCGCGGGAAAATGCCATGGCCGAGCGAATCAATGGCATCCTGAAAACCGAATGGATTTACGACAACAAACCGGGTTCATGGGAGGACACGGTTTCCCTCGTTGGCAGGATCGTTGATTTGTATAACGACCAGATGCCGCACCAGAGTATCGGTTACATGACGCCCGCGCTTGTACACAAGACAGGGTTGAAAACGGAGCGGAAGTGGAAGAATTATTACCGGGACGCGAGCGTGCCCGTAAATGAAAAAGCTGAAAAAAACGCGGGTAAATCACCCGGGCCAAACAGGGCAAGGGAATCCTGTCGAGTAGAAGAAAGTAACGGTTTGCAACAGGGCAATTCCGCTTCGGCTACGCCTCCGCTCCATTGCTTACTGCAAACCGAAAAACCGGCAAGAAACAAACGAATAGAATAATACAGGAAATATGATTACCTTTGTCGTGAATTGTAAAGCCATGGCAGGACGAAAACGAAATTGTCAAGTCCTTGCCGGACGAAGTAAAAAAATCTGTAAAGAAATTTTAGGACGAGACAGCAAAAAGCGCGTAGCGCTTTCGTGTTTATAGCCGTGGCTGATAGGCCACGGAAAACAAGATATCCCACCTACATGCGCCGCGTAGCGGTGCCGCAATCAGGTGATCTACACCTCGCCACTAACGGCGCCACTACGTGGCGCATGAATATGGAATGTTTCGTTTTCCGTGGCCTGTCAGCCACGGCTATAAACGCGTAAGCACTACGCGCTTACAGGGAAACAATCTTCCGGCCACGACTGGGCAACGCCCACGAGTGGTCGAAAGATTACGGGGATAACATCAAAAGCCCCGAAGGGGTGTCCAGCAATAGCGTGGGGCAACGCCCCACGAATGGTCACCCGATGAATAACAAGCAGGCTGAAAGCCTGCGAGCCAATACAATACTATGCTATTGCTTACGCCCCTTCAGGGCTTAGTGAATAGTGTGATCCGGTTCGTGGGGCGTTGCCCCACGCTATTGCTGAACACCCCTTTGGGGCTTTTTTGCATCTTTCGATCACAACGGTTGCAAAACGTTTTGCAAGTGTCACCGATGCCCCGGACACGCTTGCAAAACGTTTTGCAAGTACAAACCAGACCTCGGACATGCTTGCAAAACGTTTTGCAAGCATAAACCAGACCCCGGACACGCTAGCAAAACGTTACGCAAGCATAAACCAGACCCCGGACACGGTCGCGTAACATTACGCGAGCATAAACCAGACCT
The DNA here is from genome assembly GCA_031266545.1 of Odoribacteraceae bacterium. Taxonomy (GTDB): domain Bacteria; phylum Bacteroidota; class Bacteroidia; order Bacteroidales; family Marinifilaceae; genus JAIRKS01. Next base: position 2,329 of record JAISAV010000035.1, read on the forward strand.
CGGACACGGTCGCGTAACGTTACGCAAGCACAAACCAGACCCCGGACACGGTCGCGTAACGTTACGCGAGCATAAAAGGGCCTCTACTCGCCGCCTCAATGCCCGTGCTCGCCGTGGTCGGCGCTCGCGGAGGAGATGTAGAAGGCGTTCGACACGACGATGATGGCCTCCTTGTCGAGGTGGCCGACGGGGGTGATCTGGGTATACCCCGACTCGGTGATGCCGGTGATGACCTCGACGGGCGCGAAGTGGAAGTGGTCGTCGTCCCCGTCGTCCTCTTCCAGCGCGAAGATGTACTTCTTGCCGTCCTTGCTGACGATGGCGTCGTCGGGGACGGCGTCGGTTTTCTGCTTGCCGGTGTTGATCAGGCCGGTGACGTACATGCCCGGCAGGAGTCGCGCGCCGCCGGTGGCCTGCACGGAGAGGTGCACGAGGATGGCCTTGGTCTCCTCCTCGAAGGAGTTGTTGATCTCGTAGACGCGTCCCTTGAGGCGTGCGGAGGGCTGGTTGGTGAGCGTGATGTCGACCTCCTGGCCGGGGGCGACGCGGTGGAGGTCTTTCTCGAAGACCTTGACGTCGCAGTGGATGCCGGTGTTGTCGGTGATGCTCATGAGAGAGGCTCGCGTGTCCACGTAACTGCCGGTGCTGACGTGTATCTTGTTGATGTAACCGGTGATCGGGGCCTTGAGGGGGATCCGGGTGACGAGGTTACCGCTGGAAACCTGCCCGGGGCTGATGGCGAGCTGGAGGAGCTGCTTCTCGAGGCCGGCGAGCCGCGCCCGCGTGATCTCGAGGTTGGCGGCGGATTGCTGCAACGTTTTCTCGACGCCCGCCCCGCTGGCGGATAGTTCCCGCTGGCGGTCGTGTTCCTGCCCGGCGACGAGGGCCTCCTTTTGCAGGACGAGGTACTCCTTTTGCAGCTCGACGATCTCGGTGTTCTCGAGGTAGGCCACGGGCTGCCCGGCGGTGACGCGCTTGCCCTCGGTGACGAGCACCTCGCGGACGATGCCGCCCACGAGCGAGGTGACTTCCGCCCTCTTCTGGGGGTCGAGGGCCAGCTGGCCGTTCGCGCGGATGACGTCGCTCAAGTCACGCGACTCGACCTTGCCGAGGCGGATGTCGACGGCTTTCATTTGCGCCGCGGTCAGGGCGATCTCCTCGTCGTGGTCGTCGCGTGCGGTCTCGCCGGTCGCGGCCGGCGTCGTCGCTTGCCCGCACGAGGCGCAGAGGGCGAGCGATAAAGTGATGATGGGTATGATGTTTTTCATGGCTTTATTGATTTCCTTGTAAATAGTTTAACATGATGACGGTTTGGTTGTAATCGTTGATCGCCCGGGCGTGTTGCAGGCGCAACTCGACGGCGGTCTCGAGGTTCTGGATATACTCCACGTAGCCGATCTCGCCCTTCTCGTAGGAGAGGCGCGAGATGCGGTTGATCTCCCGCGCCTGCTCGCTGCCCCGCTCGCGGTAGTAGTCGAGGACGGTTTTGGCCTTGACGTGCTCGTTCATCGCGACCCGGTAGTCGTTGTCCAGCGCGGCGAGGGTCTCCTCCCTGCGCGTCCGCGCGATCTCCACGTCGCGGCGGGCGGCCCTCGTCCTCGCGCGCTGCTCGCCGAAGAAGAGGGGCAGGCTGACGCCCACCTCGAAGCCGGTGAAATTGCCCTTCTCGAAGCGTTCCCGCGGGACACGGTAGGGATTGTAGCCGGGGATCAGGTATTGCCTCCGGACGGCCACGTTGAAGTCCGGCAGGAAGCCCTGCCGGGCGAGGGCGAGGCTCTTCTCGCTGACCCTCTCCCGCCCGTCGAGGACGCGCGCGGCGGGGGTGGCGCCCGGCTCGAAGCCGCCCGGGAGGGGCGTCTCCGCGACCGGGAGGATCGACCCGGCGGGTTCCACCCGCTCGCCGGTGTTCATCCAGCGTTGCAGCGCGAGGCGGGTGGCCTCGAGGGCGGTCGCGGCCTTTTGCAGTTCCAGCTTGTTCTCGTTGTAGAGGCGCTCGGCGTTCATCTGCTCGAGGCGGCCCGTCTCGCCCGACTTGAATTTTGCCGTGGCGAGGAAGAGGAACTGGTCGTAGACGCTGTCCTGCTCTTGCAGCACCTTGATGTTTTCCCGCTCGTAGAGCAACTGGTAGTAGAGGCTTGACACCTCCCTGACCAGCTCGTTGCGCGTCACCTCGAGGTTGCCCCGCTCGAGGTCGGTCTCGGCCCGCAGCAGGGCGCGGCGGGAGGTGTACACCGTGGGGAAGTCAAAGCCCTGTCCGAGCGCGAGGCTGTTGTCGGGGTTGCCGCCCGACGTCGGGTCTTGTCCCAGCGAGAGGGTCGTGCGCCCGATGTTGAAGGCGGTGCCTTGCAGGTCGCGCGCCCGCTCGATGGCGACGCGGCCCGATTTCATGGCGAGGTTGTTCTCGACGGCTTCCCGGATACATTCCGGCAGCGATTTCTCGACGCCTTGCGCACGCGCCGGGGTCCACCCGGGGACGAGGGCCAGCGCGAGGAGGTATAAAATGGTTCTCATGTCAATTTATTTTTTGGTGAATGTCTTGTAAATGGAGGGCAGGACGAGCAGCGTGAGCAGCGTGGCCGTCAGCAAGCCGCCGATCACGACGGTGGCCAGCGGCCGCTGCACCTCCGCGCCGTCGCTCGTGGAGAGCGCCATCGGCAGGAAGCCCAGCGAGGCCACGAGGGCCGTCATCAGCACGGGGCGGAGGCGGAGCATGCACCCCTTGACGATCCGTTCCCGGACGTCCGTCACGCCCTCTTTCTTGAACTGGTTGAATTGCCCGATGAGCACGATCCCGTTGAGCACCGCGACGCCGAACAAGGCGATGAATCCCACCCCCGCCGAGATGCTGAACGGCATGTCGCGCAGCCACAACGCCCACACGCCGCCGATGGCCGACAGCGGGATGGCCGTGAAGACGAGCAAGGACTCGCGCGCGCTCTTGAGCGTGGCGTACAGCAGGACGAGGATCAGGAACAAGGCCGCCGGCACGGCCACCAGCAGGCGATCCTTGGCCTCCTCGAGGTTCTGGAACTGCCCGCCGTAGGTGTAGTAGTAGCCGGGCGGCAGCTTGAACTCCTTGTCGAGCACCCGCTGGATGTCGCCCACGGTGCTCTGCACGTCGCGCCCGCGCACGTTGAATCCCACGTATATGCGGCGCTGGCCGTTCTCGTGCGTCACCTGCGAGGGCGCGGTCTTGTACTCGATCCGGGCCACCTGCGACAGCGGGATGCTCGCCTTCTGGCCGGGCAGCGGCAGGTAGAGGTTTTCCAGCGAGTTGATGTCGTTGCGCAGGTCGTCCTCCAACCTCAGCACGAGGGCGAAGCGGCGATCCTCCTCGAAGACGTGCCCCGCCTCGTTCCCGGCGAAGGCGGTCTTCAACACCGCGTTGGCGTCCTTGACGGTGATGCCGTAGCGCGCCAGCTGGTCGCGGTTGTAGACGACCTGTATCTGGGGCAAGCCCGTGACTTGCTCCACGAACGGGTCGGTGACGCCCGGCACCCGGCCGATGAGCGCCGCCACCCGGCCCGCGGAGGCGGTCAGCACCTCGAGGTTGTTGCCGTAGATCTTGATGGCCACGTCCTGCTTGATGCCCGTGATCAGCTCGTTGGTGCGCATCTGGATGGGTTGCGTCATCTCCACCTCGAGGCCGGGGATGAGGCCCAGCGCCTCTTCCATCTCCTCCATCAACCCCGCCGTCGTCGCGGCCGACGTCCACTCCTTCTTGGGCGCGAGGGAGATCATCATGTCGGCGCGCTCGATGGGCATCGGGTCGGTGGGGATCTCGGCGCTACCGATACGCGTGACGACCTGCTTGACCTCCGGGAATCGCTCCCTCAGGATCTTTTCCGCCTGCGTGGTGCTCTTCGTCATTTGCGTCAGGGAGGTGCCCTGCTCCATGCTCAGCTCGGCGGCGAAGTCGCCCTCCTCGAGGCTGGGGATAAACTCGCCGCCCATGCGGCTGAACGCGAAGAGGCTGGCGGCAAAGAGCACGACCATGCTCCCGATCAGGCACTTGCTCCACTCGAGGCTGCGGGTGATGACCGGGCGGTACCAGCGGTGGAGCCGCTCCATGATCCTGCCGGAGATGTCGCGCCCCCCGGCCGGCTTCCTGCTCAAGAATAGCGCGCTCGCCGCCGGCACGTAGGTCAGCGACAGGAGGAAGGCGCCGAGGATGGCGAAGAACACGGTCATGGCCATCGGGCGGAACATCTTGCCCTCGATGCCCACCAGCGTGAACAGCGGGATGTAGACGATCATGATGATGATCTCGCCGAACGCCGCGCTGTTCCGTATCTTGGAGGCCGAGCGGAAGACCTCGTCGTCCATCTCGCGGCGGGTGAGGAGGCCACTCCCCCGCCGCCGGCCGGCGTCGAGGTGGTGGCAGACGGCCTCGACGATGATGACGGCCCCGTCCACGATCAGCCCGAAGTCGATGGCCCCGAGGCTCATCAGGTTGCCGCTCACGCCGAACACGCCCATCATCCCGAACGCGAACAGCATCGAGAGCGGGATGACCGAGGCCACGACCAGCCCCGCCCGGAGGTTGCCGAGGAAGAGCACGAGGATAAAGATGACGATCAACCCTCCCTCGATCAGGTTCTTGGTGATGGTGCGCGTCACGCGGTCGACGAGTTGCGTCCGGTCGATGAACGGCTCGATCACCACCCCCTCCGGCAGGCTCTTTTGCACTTGCACCATGCGTTCCTTGACGTTCCGGATGACCTGCTGGAAGTTCTCGCCCTTGAGCATCAGGGTAATTCCCGCGACCACCTCGCCCTCCCCGTCGCGGGTCACCGCCCCGTAGCGGGTGGCGCTGCCGAACTGCACTTTCGCCACGTCGCGCACGAGGATCGACGTCCCGTTCACCGTCTTGATCAGGATCTGCTCGATGTCTTCCAGCGAGCTGACCAGGCCGATGCCGCGGATAAAGTACTGGTTGCTGTGCTGCTCGATGTAGCTCCCGCCGGTGTTCTCGTTATTATTCTCGAGCGCGGCGTAGATCTCCGGGATGGTCACGCCGGCGGCGTTCAGCTTGTCGGGGTTGATGGCGATCTCGTATTGCTTCACGAAACCGCCCCAGCCGCTCACCTCGGCCACCCCCTCGGTGCCGGAGAGCTGCTTGCGGACGATCCAGTCCTGGATCGTGCGGAGGTCCGTCAGGGTGTATTTATCCTCGTACCCCTCCCGCGCGCGGATGGTGTAATGGTAAATCTCGCCGAGACCGGTGGAGACGGGCGCGAGGCCGATCGTCCCCGTGCCCCCGGGGATGACCTCCTCCGCCTCTTTCAGTTGCTGGCTCACCTGCTGTCGCGCCCAGTAGATGTCGGCCTCCTCCTTGAAGACGAGGGTGACCACCGACAGGCCGCTGCGGCTGATGCTCCGGCGCTCGATCACCCCCGGGATGTTCGCCAGCGACATTTCCACCGGCGTCGTGATGAATTGCTCGATCTCTTGCGCCCCGAGCGACGGCGCCAGCGTGATGACTTGCACCTGATTATTCGTGATGTCGGGCGTCGAGTCGAACGGCAGGCGGGAGAGGGAGTACGACCCCCAGATGACCAGGGCGCTCACCATCACCCCGACCACCAGCTTGTGCTCGATAGATAGCTTGATTAATTTCTGAAACATGCGTGTGTGATTTTAATAAATAACAATGTACGGGGCGCGTCGAATCACGCGCCCGGGAAAAACTCGCTAGCGGTTGACCGCGCGGTTAAACTTTGGGAGGTTGCCGGAGGACGGGCGATCGATGTTCGGGATCGCCGGCGGGATGAGAGATCATCGTTGGCGCGAGGGCCGGGAGGTCAAATAACAGCGCCTCCCCCGTCACGATGACGCTCGCGTGATGGCAATTATCCGCGCAAGCGCAAAACGGCGTGCAGGTATCCCCGGGATCGGGAGTCCCCGCCTCGCGCGACGAGAGCAGTTCCGTGTCATTATCAAGCGCGCGCGCCTCGTGCCCGTGGCAATGACAGGGCATCACCGCGAGGCAAAAGATGTAAACGCTCATGATAAATACAAGTAATTTCATCGTCGGTTTTTTGTGACGCGGCAAAGGTAATGAAAAAAAACGTGCAACCAAGTTGCAATCTCTCCCGCGCCCCCTCCCCGCCCCCGGCAATCGAGGGCCGCGAGCCTCACAGCACCAGCGCGAGGGATATCCCCACCTGTTGCCCGGTGCAGAAGGGCAGCAACGCCACCCGCCCGCCCTTTTTCGCGAGCCTCTCCCACGTGACCGGGTAGAGCCAGTAGGCCGCCCGCGCGCAGAGTATCCCCAATCCCGCGCCGAAGGCCACGTCGCCCACCCAGTGCTTGTTGTTGTAGATCCTCAGCGCGCCCGTCTCGATGGCGACGAGGTAACCCGCGATGCCGTACCACGCGGAAACGTCCTGGTATTCCGCCCGCAGGAATTCCGCCCCCATGAAGGCCACGGCGGTATGACCGGAGGGGAACGAGTTGGCGGCAGATCG
>JAISAV010000258.1 GCA_031266545.1 Odoribacteraceae bacterium
TCCTCGTAATCCCGCAACAGGAGCACCGTCCGTTGCACCGCGGGGAGCCTGTCCAGCGCCGCTTCCAGCAGCTCATGCAGGTCGAACTCCCCCGCCGAACACGTCCCCGCGCGGGTTTCCAGCGACTCCACCTCCGCGTATTTCTTCTCCCGCCGCAGCACGTCCACCGCCCGGCGGTAGGCGGTCGTGAAGAGGAACGCTCGCGCCTTCTCGCGGTCGACGCTCGAGAGCACCTCCCACAGTCGCATGAAACTGTCCTGCACCACGTCCTCGGCCATCTCCCGCGAGCGGCACATCTTGTATATAAAGCGAAACACGTGATCCGCGAATTGATCCACCGACCGGTTATAGTCCTCTCGATTCATCGTTTTTATTTCCACGTGAGACGAACGGGGGGCGCGAAAAGTTACACCCTCCCCATTTATTCCTCGTCGCCGAGCCGCTTGAAGCCCTCGCCGAGGATCTCCTTCGCGTCGATGATCGTCACGAAGGCGGCGGGATCGATCTTGTAAATCGCGTGCTGCAACGTCATCATCTCCCGTCGGCTGACCACCGTCATGATCATCTCCTTTTCCCGGCGGTTATACATCCCCTGCATCGGCACGATGGAGCCGCCGCGCTTCATGCCGTCGAGGATAAAGCGGCGCAACTCCTCCACCTTGTCGGAGATGATGAAGAAGGTCTTCTCGTTGGAGAAGCCCTGCAAGATCAAGTCGATCGTCTTCCCCATCAGGAAGATCGAGAGCCACGAGTACATCGGCACCTTCCAGTCCTGAAACACGAGGAAGCCGAAAACCACGATCCCCGAGTCCACCATCATTTGCAACTGCCCCATCGGTCGCCGCGTCCACCGGTGCAGGATCGCCGAGACCACGTCCGTCCCCCCGCTGGACGAGCGCGTCTTCAGGATCATCCCGACCCCCGCGCCCATCACCGCACCGCCGAAGACGCACGCCAGCAACACCTCGTCGCCAAGCCCCAGCGGGTCGTCGACCGGGGCGCCGGTCGCCACCGACAACAACCACGGGATCGTGTCCGAGAACAGCGCCACGAGCAGGAAACAGACGAACGTCTTCACCCCGAAGTGCGGCCCGAGCACCCGCGTCCCCAGCAAGCTCAACGGCAGGTTAAAACAAAGCGCCGCCAACCCGATCGGGAACCCCCACGTGTGATGCAGCACGATCGAGATCCCGTAAATGCCCCCCGGGACGATCCGGTAAGGCGCCATGAAACAACTGTAGCCGAAAGCCAGCACGAACGCCCCGCCGGCCAGCAGCGCGTACGTCATGAACCATTCCCTCGAGAACGGCCTCTCCTTTAATAACGAAAAACCCATCGCGTGTATGATTAAAATTTTCCGCGAAGATCGGGAAGTCGCGCGACGCCGCGCATGACATTTGTCAGCATCCGCGAAATTTCGTTTAGCATTTTTTCACGCCCCCAAATGTCATTTTTCCCCGCGAAAGCGATAGATTTGTACGCTTTTTGTAAGGCGGAAGATGGAAAAAACAATTTAATCGTAATAAAAAGGATGATTTCGGTAACAAATCGTGATATGTTTATCAACGGCATCGCCCATTACGTGCCGGGCGACAGGGTACCCAACTCTTATTTCAAGGCAGTTAACGGGCTGGACGACGAGTGGATATTCTCGCGGACGGGCATCCGGACCCGCAGCAAGGCAAACGACGCGGAAAACACCAACACCATGGCCCTCGAGGCCGCGAAAAAATTGCAAGAGACCCTCCCGTACTCCCTCGCGACGGTCGACCTGATCGTCACGGGCACCTACTCGCCGCACGACACCGTCGCCACCGCCTCCCACGTCGCCCAGCGCCACTTCCAAGCGGGCGAGGCGCGGTGCCTCACCGTCTCGTCTGCGTGCTCGTCACTGATTAACGCCCTGGAGATCGCCGAGGGGTACTTCGCCTCGGGAAAAGCCACGAGGGCGCTCGTCATGGCCTCGGAACATAACACCGCGTATTGCCGCGAAAACTGCCCCCAGAGCGGCCACCTCTGGGGCGACGGCGCCATCGCGATGGCCGTGTCCAACCGGCCGGCCGGCGCCCGGGACGCCCGCGTCGCCAGCATCTACACGCGGGGGCTGGGGCACGTCGGGAAGGCCGACGTCGCCGTCCACCTGCGCCCGCTGCTCGACGGGATCTCCATGCCGGAAGGGCGCGACGTCTTCGTCAACGCCTGCCATTACATGATCGACGCCCTCGACCGCGTCGCCGCCGCGCGGGGAAAGACGATCGCCGACCTCGCCTTCATCGCGCCGCACCAGGCCAACCAGCGCATCATAAACGCCATCGCGCGACAGGCGGACATCCCGGCGGAGAGGATGCTCTCCAACATCGAGGAACTCGGCAACACCGGCTGCCCGAGCTGCGGCATCGCCCTCTCGCAAAACGTGCACCGGGTGAAACCCGGCGACCTCGTCGCCCTCACCGTCTTCGGCGGCGGTTATTCCTGCGGGGCCGCGCTGTTCGAGTTCCTGTAAACGGCGCCGCGCGAAAAGAGACGCCGCCCGTTCGCGTGAACGGGCGGCGTGTTTTTTTTCGCGGGAAACCGGTTACTTCGGCTGTTTCCCCGCCATGACGTTGTAGACGCACGCGGCCAGGGCCGCGCCGATAACGGGGGCGACGATAAACAGCCACAGTTGCGGCAACGCCAGCGCGTTATCCGCGAAAATGGCCGGGCCGATGGAACGCGCCGGGTTGACCGACGTGTTGGTCAACGGGATGCTAATCAAGTGAATCAGCGTCAGGGTCAGCCCTATGGCCAGACCCGCGAATCCCTTCGTCGAACGCGAGTCGGTCACGCCCAGAATGACGATCAAGAAAATGAACGTCAACACCAGCTCCACGACAAACGCGCCGGCCACGCCGAGGTTCAAGTAACCCGCCGCGCCGTTGAAAAACTCGTTCCCGTAACCGTTGGCGGCAAACGTGCCCCGCTCCCCGCCGAACTGGCCGACGATAAACGCCAGCAACGCCGCTGCCAGAATTGCTCCCACGACTTGTGCGACGACGTACGTCGCCAAATCTTTAGCGTTCATCCGCCCCGCGCAAAAAACACCCACCGACACGGCCGGGTTCAAGTGCGCGCCGGAAATGTTCCCGACGCCGTAAGCCATGGCCACCACCGTCAAACCGAACGCCAGCGCGACGCCCAAAAAATCCACGGAACCACCGGCAAAGATGGCAGTCCCGCAGCCTCCCAGTACCAACACGAAGGTACCAATCAATTCCGCGATAAATTTTTGTCCTTGTTTCATCATTCAAATCTTTAAAAAATTAACGCGCGAATGTAAGCATTTATTCGCGCACCAGAAAAACTGGACAGGTCATTTATCATCTCCTCGCACGAGGCTAACGCTCCACGTACACCTGCCCCGACTGGAATTTGACCACGCGCACCGGCGTGCCGCGCGGGATGAAAACGCCCGTGTTCGACGCGGCGTCATACACCTCCTCGCCCACCTGCACCTTGCCCGAGGGGCGCAAGTCCGTGAACGCGACCCCCGCGCGACCGATCTCGCGGGCGGCCGACGTGTCCACGCCGATGAAGCCATCTTCCGCGTTTTCCGCCGCGCGCAGGGCAAAACCCAGGCGACGGCTCCCCAGCACTTTCGGGCCTAACCACAACGAGAGCAAGAGGGAGATGACCGCGCAGCTCGACACGAAAAACAACGAGCGGAAGAAAGCGGCCGCGAAGTCGCCCGCGAAATCGAA
>JAISAV010000096.1 GCA_031266545.1 Odoribacteraceae bacterium
GCGGTAGAAGCAAGGCTCCAGCCTTGCAACTCGACAGATTTGGCAAGGCAGGAGCCTTGCTTTTAACCCGACGGAGGCTGGAGCCTCCGCCGAGCGGAAAGTGTTTTTGCTTAAGTTGACGGCATTGGGCAACGCCCTACGAATAATCACCCGATGAATAACAAGCAGGCTGAAAGCCTGCGAGCCAATACCATACCATGCTATTGCTTACGCCCCTTCAGGGCTTGGTGAATAGCATGATCCGGTTCGTGGGGCGTTGCCCCACGCTATTGCTTGGCGGGCCTTCAGCCCTCAAGTTGACGACATTGGGCTGCTGGTTTCTCGTCGGGCAGGCCGCGTGTTCTAGTGTAGAAATGATCCATTTCTACGCTAGAAACGATGCATTTCTAGTACAGAAATGCTGCGTGTTCTGGTACAGAAATGCTGCGTGTTCTAGTACAGAAACGATGCATCTCCCGGGCGAGGCGTTTTATCCCGTTCCAAGTCGCCGCGCAAGCCTTCCCGCGAGGGGATAAAAAGAGGGACGGGATCGGCGTTTGACCGCTTATCCCATCCCGGTTTAAAACTTAAAATCGAAAACACGTTCACCCTCGTCGTCAGATGACGGTCAACCTTTTGGTAAAGGTAAACGAGAGGGGTTCCTTGCGGTCTTTCGCGCCTGCGTACTGCGTGGTGATCTTGAGGAGCACCTCCTCGCCGGGCGACATGAGCGGGGCGATGATGATCAGCTCCGACGGGTTGTTGACGATGATGTCTCCCGGCGGCACCGGGTAGGTGCTCGTCGGGTAGTCGGCGTTGACGAACTCGAGGCCGACGGACAGGTCGATGCCCGTCACGCGGATGTTGTGCCCCTTGATCTTGACCGACCCGCCGCTCGTGACGTTGAGGTTCAGCGTGTCGCTCTTCACGTCGTGGACTGACTCGATGCGCAGCGGGCTGACCGGCTCCACGTGCCGTAGCGGAATCGTTTTTGCAAGCTCGGCCACCTCCTTCGACGCCGTGATGCGTATCGCGGCCTCCCTCGGGTACTCGCCCTCCGCGTACTTGCCCGGTATCGAGGGGTGGATGTTCATCAACCGCAGGCTAACGGCGTTACCGCCCGCCAGCCACTTCAGGATGATCCCTACCACGGCTTCCAGCATCGCGCGCGCTTCCGGCAGGCTGATGCCGATGTTCGCGTCGGCGACGGCCCGGGCGAGATCGTCTTCCGTGTAGGAATTCAAGTCCACCACGCGGGCGCGGAGGTCGTTGGGATCCTGCTTGGTAAGTAAGTTGTATTCTAATACATAACGTAACATGTTGGTATGTGTTTAAAGTTAAATAATAAATCGGTTACACCCCGGCCCGCCCGCGACGCTCGCGGCGACGGCCGTGAATTCCCGGCGTGATCAAACAATGCGGGTCGTCCCCCGCGATCACGGGTAGCGCCAAGACCGGCGGCCTTGACACGGCGGTACCTTCCCCGCCTCAAGCGGCAGGCTCCCGTCGATTTTTCCGGGGCTAATGTCTCTACTGTCTGTTTCGTGTTCATCGTTTTATAGTTTATATGCTTCATCGTTTATACCAAGAATAAAGGATTAGTCCTGGACACAGCGCACGCAATAACCGTTGGTAGCGCCGTTGTCCGGGTAAATCATGCTAGCGGTCGTACCGAAGAAATACTGAGTAGATGTAGCGCACCACCACTCTCCTCTTATGCCCCCGAAGTTCCAAGTGCTGTTATTGAACCAGTAGTGTCCAACCTTAACGCTGTTAAGCATACCCGGGCCACCCCACCATTGGGCTTTACTACTGCTAAGGTCATCATTGATCTCGGTAACTAAATCGGTAGCCTCGGCCACCGTGGGGAGATGCCAGCCCGACGGGCAGACACTACCGACGGTAGTCGCCTGTGCCCAGGTATAATAGTAACCGACCAAGCCTGTGTTGTTGCCATTATAATATTGTGCAAAGTAAGTCCCCTCCCTCGAGTTGTTCACCATCCAGCATTTACCGGCGTACAAGTGCGTCGCATAATCATTACTACCGATATGCTTGGTAACGACAATGCCGCCCGTCCCGCAGGCCATCCCTTTAATGGTCACGATAACGTTCCCCACGAGGCCGGTAGGGTCGACAAGGGTGAGTTCGGCCGTTTTGGCGTCCTTGGTCACGTCATTTACCAGCTTGAAGTACACCTTCTCGCCGGTGCTGCTGTGGCCGCCCGACCGGTCGAACAGGGACGGGGTGTACGATAAATCCAGTATCCCGTCGGGGTCGCTGTACGTGTCGCTGATCTCCCAGCTCGTGTTGCTCCGCACGGTAAACGAGTGCACGTTACCGATCATGTAATAAGCCTCCACGTCGACCACGGTATGGTAATCGGCATGGCGCAGCTCGATGTCGGCCGGGGCGAAATCGCCGTCGTGAAACGCCGTGAATCTTACCAGCGAGGCTTTCTCGACGAAAGTGCCGATTTCCCCCGCGGTCAGCGCCGCGGGCTGGACGGTGAGGAGCGCATACCCCGACGGGTCGCTGACGTCGGTCATCGTTCCCTCGCCGGGCGTGTCGTGGGCGGGATCGTAATCGAAAGCGGGCCGCTGGCTGACGGGAATCATCATGGCGTTCACTTGCGCCCCCGTCGGTAACCAGTGTACCACGAAGCTTTCCCCGGCGGGCTGCGCCCCGCCCGTCGAGTTAAAGACCAACTCTTGAATATCCGTGCCTCCCGCGTCCGTGATCCATATCCCGATCGCGAGCTGGGTCACCTTCACGGCAAGGTGCAGCCGCCCCGCCTGCAAGTGGATGTAACCGACGCGACGGGCGCCGCTCGCGTTCTCGCTCGCGTTGAAGGTCACGCTCGTCGTGATCCCCGCGCTGCCGGACGCCGGGGCGATCCCGGTAATCCAGCTCACGTCAAGGCCGACGTGCGGCTCGTCAGTCGCGGACGTCCCGGTTATTTTCCAGCCATCGGCGACGTCGGTGTTGACGGTAAACCGGTGGCCGTTCTTCGCGTTCGCTGGGATGGTGATCTCTCCCGCACTCGCGCCGAGGAAGTTCTGGTCGTTAAAAGCGACGTGCTTGATCGTCTCGTCCTCCTCGGTGATCTCCACCTTGATGTTGGACGGCTTGTTGTCAAAAGCCTCGTCGATACTCGCGTAACCCGCGGCGAAGACCCCTGTAATCTTCACGTTGTAGCTGTGATTCCGTAGCAGCGAGAGATAAGTACCGTCGCTCTTGACGAAGTCCACCCGGTAGTACGACAGGACGCCGTTGTAACGGCCGCCGATCACGAGGCAGGTATTGGCCGAGAGGGTCGTCCCCGCGCCTGCGGCGGCCTCGAAGGTGTAAATCTCTTGATGGTACTCGTGTTTTTGTGCGGGGAGAACGTCGTACGCGAGCGGCCCTAACACCTTACGCGGCATGGCGACGTCGACGAGCAGCGAGAGAGCGGGCAAGTTCGGCAGGATAGCCCTGCTCCCGTTCCACTGCGCGGCGTCGTACCCCGCCCCGTTGACGGCGGCAGGCGCGATGCTCCCCGCGCGGCTGTAATTATAAAGACGAACGCTCGCCAGCTCGAAAACCCCCGTCACGTCGTACTCGTCCAAATCGTCATCATCGACCACCGAGACGTTCACGCGGGCGACGGCCCGCATCAGGTTAATACTTGCCGCCGGGGAGGGCGTGGTGGGCTTGATCTCGAGGTTATCATAATATCCCCACATCGGGATACCCTTGAAAGTCCCTTCCGGCCATTTCGCCGTCTTGTCGTCCAGTTGCAGCACGAGGCGCTCGAGCACGTCCCGGCGGGAGACGGTGCTAAGGTCAGGGGCGAGGGTCGCCGGGGCCAGTAGCGACTTGTAAGGATTCACTAACTTGCCGAACGCCTCCCCGGCGTTGGCCAGCACGACGACGTTCCACGTGCCGCCCGGCAGCTTCACGCTGAATTTCTTCCCGGTGGCCGGGTCGATGTCGCCGATGGCCCGGTACTGGAAATATTCGTTAGCATTCGCGTTGAAGAGCAGCACGTCGATGGTTTTTACCTCGCTCTCGTCGTCCGTGGTCAGTCCGCGGGAGACGGGCGGCCCGGGCACGGACAGGGCGAGCGTCACGAGGCGCTCCCCGCTTTCGATGGCGGGGGCGAGTTCCCCTTCCTCCAAGTTGACCACGCAGGCCTCGGCGAATAGCGCGAGAGCCGCGAGCAGGAATAACTTGCTTGTCTTTCGTGTCTTCCTATCGTTCACTCTTTCATTCATTTGTTTCATCTTCTTCTAAGTTTATACTTCCATCCTGTTATCCTTGAACATTAAAAAACCTTCGAGAGAGGCGTTGCCGCCTTCTCGAAGGTTTATATCTTGAATCCCGTGCGTTTGCCGGGAGCTATTGGCCGGGTGACAACCCCTGCTGCCTGGCACGACTTCACGCTTTCTCGCCGCACGGGCGAGAAAAGCAAAAAATATAAAGCCGTATATCACTGTAAATAGGTACATTATGTTAACCTTTCAATTAAGCCGCAAATATAGTGAACTCACAATATACTACCAAGAAAAGTAGCACCTTTTTTCAACTATTTCCGAAAATTCCCTTCTCTCGGCAAACCTTTTATGCATCTCCGCCCGGAATGGTCTCTCTTTGGCTATGTGGTATCTTTCACTTTCACACCTTATTATAACCTGAGTTCGGGATAAGAAATGATATAAATCATGATGAATCGGTTATTTGTTGCCCGTAGGGTATCCATATCGAGTGGTTAGTGGTTAGTGGTTAGTGCTTGGCGAGAAGGGCTGAAGGCCCGTCATAACCTAGCCCAACGCAACGCATTGGGAAAAAAATCGGCCTTGTTATTCGGCGCCCTGACGGGGCAGCATATTGAAAATGAGTAGGCTGTCCCTTCAGGGCGCAGGTCAGAGGGCGTGTCTTTTACCCAACGCGTTGCGTTGGGCTGGGTTATGGCGGGCCTTCAGCCCTTAGCCTGACGGCAGTAGACGTTGCCCAGTCGTTGTCGGAAGATTACGGGGATGAACATATAGTCAATTACGAATTACGAATTACGAATTACGAGGCGCCGGGCATTGCCCACTAGTGGTTGGAAGATTGCGGGGATGACCATAAAAAACCCCGAAGGGGTGTTCAGCAATAGCGTGGGGCATCGCCCTACGAATGATTATTCAATGAATAATAAGCAGGCTGAAAGCCTGCGAGCCAATATAATACCATGCTATTGCTTGCGCCCTTGCAGGGCTGTGGATAGTATGATCCGGTTCGTGGGGCGATGCCCCACGCTATTGCTTGGCGGGCCTTCAGCCCTTAAGTTGATGGCAGTAGACGTTGCCCAATGCCGTCAACTTAAGGATTGCAAACTTTTACGGATGCGGGCAACGACTTGAAAAGTCGGATTTTCATAACCGTAGGTCAACGACGGCCATGCCGTCGGCGACCTACGGGTCGGGGAACAAAAAAAATTACTGCCTGAAAGGCAGGACTTAGAAGCGGGATATAGTCCTGCCTTTCAGGCAGCGGTTAAGAATAGGATGCTTTCCGGGGGTCGATGACCCCCGGTTATGAAAATCCCGTCCCTTCGGGACTTCTCGGCTTAACTTGATGACATTGGCGGGTAACGCCTCGCGTCGAGCGGGGATTAATACCCCTGTTTGGCTACATCAACCTGCTATACCGGCGGGTAACGTCTCGCGTCGAGCGGGGATTAATACCTGGATTCGACGGCTTTCCAGTCCACGATCTTCCAGAGTTCTTTCAGGTGGTCGGCGCGGCGGTTTTGGAAGTCGAGGTAGTAGGCGTGTTCCCAGACGTCGAAGCCGAGGAGGGGTTTGAGGCCCTTGGTAACGGGGTTTCCGGCGTTGCTTTCCTTGATGATGGAGAGCTTCCCGTCCTCGTCGCTGGCCAGCCAAGCCCAGCCGGAGCCGAATAGCCCGACGCCGGCCGCCTCGAATTCCTTCTGGAAGTTCTCGAAAGAGCCGAAGTACATGATGATGGCCGCCGCCAGCTTGCCGGACGGGCGGCCGCCGCCGGTGGGGGAGAACTGCGTGAAGTAAAGTTCGTGGTTCAGCACCTGCCCGGCGTTGTTGAAGATGGCGCCGTCGGAGTTCTTGACGATCGTCACGAGGTCGGCGTTTTCAAATTTCGTGCCGGGGAGCAGGTTATTCAGGTTGTTCACGTAGGCTTGCAGGTGCTTGCCGTGGTGAAACTCGATGGTTTGTTTCGCGATGACCGGCTCGAGGGCGTTCGTCGCGTACGGTAGTTTTACTAATTCGATTTTCATGGTGTTTTCTTTTTTGGTTATTACACTTGATGCTGTTTATCTCAATGAGAACAAATGTAGGGATTTTTCTCGACCCCGCATGCGAAAATACGGACGATAATATCTATGGGGGATAGACGGGATTGAAAGGCGCCTGTAATGACGGGATTAGGCTACCGCCTGTAGATCCTGCGCAGGAAGGGTACCCGGGAGAAGAAGCGGTATAGCTTCAACTCTAGGGGGGAGGGCAGGAAGTCTTCCTCTTCCACGTACCCTCCCTCCTCGAGAATTTGGATGGCTCGCTCCGCGTTCTCCTCGCGCACCCGCAATTTGGCCCCGCCGATGGCGTCGGAGACGAAGGGGGTGAGCTGCGCCGTCAGTTCGTCTTGGATGACGCAGTAGATGCCTTCCGATTCGAGGCGTCCCTGGAGGATGACCAGCTCGTGCGGGCACGTGGAGGTCATCACGGTTACTAACCGGTTCATGGCGGGTTAGAACGGGCGCGCGGAGGGGCGCTTGTCCACGAGCAGGCCGTCGATGGCTTTCAGGTCGAACGTCAGGTCGCGCGCGGCCTTGAACCTCAGGATGCAGAGGTCGAGGGTACCCTCGACGGCGGGCTTGTCGCCCACGTTCACGAAGGTGGGGTACAGGGTTTTCACGCCGTTCGCGTGCGTGCGGTCGGTGGTGAAGTTTTCCATCTCCCGCGTGTTTAACGCTTGCATGCCGATGAACTCGTAGTCCAGCGGGTTGTAGGGCAGGGCGAAACTGAAGGCGTTGACCGCGCGGAGGGCTGTCCCTTTCACGCGTATCTCGACGATCTCTCCCGCGCGGTACTCCCGTTTGGCGGCGCGTATCTCGATTTTCCCGTCGACTTTCTCGCCTCGGCCCGCGCCGCCGTCGAGTCGCGTGGCCACGACGGAGATGTCGTACGCGTCGATGAGGCCATTGTCGTTGACATCGCCGTTGCTCACGTAGCCTTCAAAGTCGGCGTCGCCGCGCCGTAGCCCCGTGTAGTTCCTGTAGGAGGTGAGGTCGTTCTCGTCGATCAGGCGGTCGTTGTTGATGTCGCCGGGGAGGAGGCTCTCCGTGCCGGGCACCTTGAAGACGTATAGCTCTCGTCCCGAGCCGAATCCCCGGAGGCTCTCCGTGACGTGTATCTTGACGTAACGGGCCGCGGGGTTGCCGACGAAGGTGAAGATGTTGACCGCCTCCCTGTTTCTCCACTCGAACGCGCCGGCCTCCGTCCACGTCTCCTTGTCGAGGCTGTGGTAGACGATGCCGCGTTGCAGCGTGCCGTTGCTGCGCCCGGCGCGGGGCAGGTAGTGGAATTTTTCCAGGCGGTTGATCGTGTTCAAGTCCATGACCAGGTCGAACGCGGTGGCGGTCGTGTCCCAGCGGGTATGCCACAGGTTGCTCTCGTCGAAGTCAAAGAGGTTTTCGACGCCCGAGCTGCGCTGGTGGGGGAGGGAGACCTCGCCGACGATGCCCTTGATGGCGAACTCCAGGGGGTTGACCTTGGTCGTGGCATCGAAGGTCGTCCAGCCTGAGTGGCCGTCGCGGTTGAACGCGCGGGCCTTGAAGGTGTAGGTGGTCTCCGGGGCCAGCCCGTCGAAGAGCAGGAAGGTGTCCCGGATGGTGGAGTAGCGCATGTCGTTGAAGTCGATCTCGTAGTACTCCGCGTTTGCGACGCGCTCCCACGAGGGGGTGAGCGTGTAGGCTCCCGCGTTTTCCTCGCTGACGCGGGCGTTTCGCGGGGCCTCCGGCGGGACGGAGGGCACGTAGCGGCGTCCGGCGAGGGAGACGACGAGGCGGTCAACGGAGAGCGTCACGCCGTTGACGGTGACGTCGGTGGCGGGCAACTTGACGAGCAGGAGGGGATTTTTCACGATGACCTCCTTTTCAAAGTCGCTCCCTTTCGTGGCGAAGCGGTTCAGGTCGGGAGCGGCGTGATAGAAGAAGGTGTTTTCGCTTGCCCGGAACTCTTCGAGGGAGCGGGCCTCGACGAGTTTGACCCGTGCGCCGCCGATGCGCGCCGAGACCTTGCCGGGTTTCTCCATCACGTTGATTATAAACTCGGTAGACTTATCCTTGACGAGGCCGTCGAAGTCGCCCCGCGTGGGGTGCACGGTGATGACGAGGCCTTTTTCACCTATCCGCGACTCGACGAGCGTGGTCGCGCCCCGTCCCGCCTTGTATTGTTCGGAGACGCCGTCGTCGTCGTACTCGATGAAGGAGCTATTCTCGCGGTAGGCGGGGTAGATCTCGTACGCGCGGCGGGTCTTGTCGATCTCGAAGGGATGGTTGTGCGGGTCGGTCACCGGGATGATGGCGCCATCTTTCACGAACAGGGGTAGTTTCCAGAGCGGGGCGTC
>JAISAV010000081.1 GCA_031266545.1 Odoribacteraceae bacterium
CAGTATGCCTCGGAGACGATCACGGATATTGACGGGGTGAAGATCGATTTCGAGTCCGGGTGGGTACACCTGCGGAAGTCGAATACCGAACCGATCATCCGGGTTTACTCGGAGGCGAAGGATGAACAGTCGGCTGACGCCTTGGCCCAACAGATCATTACCGCGGCCAAGCGCGTGATCGAAAGCTAAGGTATCCCACAATTAAGCCTTGAATTTTTTGGGCGCGCGTTTTTCTCGCTCCACGTAAAGTATCAGCCCTTTTCTCACTCCACGTAAAGTACCAGCCCTTTCAAGTACTCTCCCTCCGGGTGATAGATGCTTACCGGGTGGTCGGCGGGCTGGGAGAGTTGGTGGAGGATTTTTACCTTGCGGCCGGTATTGGCGGCGGCGGTAAACACCGTTTGGCGGAACACCTCCTTGCTCACCACTTGCGAGCAGGAGAAGGTGAAGATTAACCCTCCCGGCCGGACGACCTTGATTCCCTCGCGATTGAGTCGTTTATAGCCTTGAATAGCATTTTCCAGCACGTTCTGGTGTTTGGCGAAGGCGGGAGGATCCAGCACGATCAGGTCGTACGCGTCTCGCGCGTTCTCCAAGAACCTAAAGGCGTCTTCCGCGAATGCCTCGTGGCGGGGATCATCCGGGAAATTTAGCCCCACGTTTTTGTTCGTGAGTTCGATCGCCCTTGTCGAGGCGTCCACCGAATGAACCAAGTTAGCCCCTCCCCGCATGGCGTAGCAGGAGAAACCTCCCGTGTAACAGAACATGTTCAGCACTCGTTTCCCCCTCGCATACTTTTCCAGCAAGACGCGGTTTTCGCGTTGATCCACGAAGAAACCTGTTTTTTGTCCCTCGAGCCAGTCCACGTGGAATTTTAACCCGTTTTCGAGGGCGACGTGTTGGTCGGCCTGCCCGTGGAGGTACTCGTTTCGGGGGGCAAGCCCGGCCTTAAAGGGGAGGGTCGATTCGGATTTATCATAAATGGCCACCAGTCGATCGCCCATCACCTCGACGAGGGCACGTGCGATCGAGGCACGCACGAGGTACATCCCCACCGAATGAAACTGCACGACGGCAACCCCCGCGTAAAAATCGACGATTAACCCCGGGAGATCATCGCCCTCGCCGTGTACCAGCCGGTAGAGGTTGGTGTCGGTGGCTTGGGTCAATCCCGCGGTCACGCGGGTTTGATAAGCCAGCTCGATACGCTTTTTCCAAAAAGCATGATCAATCTCCTCTTCCTTGAAACTCAGCACGCGCACGGCGATACTCCCGATTTGATAATGTCCCGTGGCCAAGAAGTTGCCCGCGTTGGAATACACGTTGACCACGTCTCCCTCGCGGATCCCCTCGCTCGCCCGGGCGATAGCCCCCGAGAATATCCAGGGGTGATACCGGAACAGGGAGCGCTCTTTGCCCGTCTTTAAAATAATTTCCTTCATGAATCTTTTAGCAATAATCCGGCACGAAGGTAATTAAAAAACCGGGAACTCCTTTTCAGTGATTCCCGGTTCTTATGTTCCCTCGTTCTTTACACGTTCAGCAACTCCCTGGCCTTTTCGAGGATGGTCGTGTCGTCCAGGACGACGATACCCCCGTCGGGACCTTGTTCGATGTGGATGCCGGCGGAGTTCCCTCCCTCGTACTTTCCCGAACCGAAATAGTTCCGAACCGTGTCGATGTTAATGTTCAACTCGTCTGCGATCTTTTGCATACTCCCGTGAGGAAGTTGATCCTTGATCTTCCTCAACTCGTTGAATGTGATGGTGTAAGTCATACTTATAACGTTTAGGGTGAATATCTGCGACTAAATGTATGGCGTTATTTTGAGACTACCAAATTTAACGGGGAAGTAATTTCTTTTTTATGCAAATGTAACATCCTTTTCATATTTGCAAACCTTTTATGTGCTACCTTTGCCGTGGGAAAATAATCGTTTATTTTCCCGCGCGAGGATAACCTGTAACGCATGTAATGAGAATGTTATTTCAAGACTTAAATATCAGCAAGCCGATTTTGATGGCATTGGAAGAGGCTGGATTCGAGACGCCTACCCCGATACAGGAGGAGGTTTTCGCGCTTTCCCGCTCGGGTAGGGACATCATCGGTATCGCCCAGACGGGGACGGGGAAGACGCTGGCCTACCTGATCCCGATGCTGATGAAACTGCATTATGCTCAAGGGAACCTGCCTCGTGCGTTAGTGATCGTGCCCACGCGCGAGCTGGTCACGCAGGTATGCGAGAGCGTGGAATTATTGACGGAACACATGGACATCCGTTGCGTGGGCGTTTACGGCGGCACGAATATCCGCACCCAGCAGCAACGGGTATTCGAGGGGGTAGACCTGCTGGTGGCGACGCCGGGGCGCTTCATGGATATTTACTTGAATGGCATCATCCGCACCAAGTTGATCAAGACCGTGGTGGTGGACGAGGCCGAGCGCTTGATGGATCTGGGATTCTTGCCGCAGTTGAAACGCATACTGGAGGTTATACCGGAAAAGCACCAGACGATGTTTTTCTCGGCCACTTTTTCGGAAGTGGTCGAGGGTTTGGCGAGTGATTTTCTCGTGAACCCGGAACGGGTAGAGGTGGCCCGCTCGGCCACGTTGGTGGAGCACGTGATTCAAAAGTGTTATGACGTCCCGAATATCACGACCAAGATCAACCTGCTCAAGTGCTTGCTCGCGGACAAGGAAGAGTTTCGGCGGGTGATGATTTTCACCGAGACCAAGAAGAACGCTGACCGTATCGTGGAGCGTTTGGCCGACCATTGGGGCGGGGAATTGAGCGTGATCCATTCTAACAAGGCGCAAAATACCCGCTTGAGGGCCTTGCGAGCGTTCAAGGCGGGGGAGACCCGGATCATGGTGGCGTCGGACGTGGCCGCTCGCGGTATTGACGTGCAGGATGTTTCGCACGTGGTTAATTTTGATATTCCCTCGCTGGCGGAGGAGTACGTGCACCGGATTGGACGCACGGCGCGGGCGGGGAAGGAAGGAACCGCGCTGAGTTTCGTGTCGGGCAAGGAGAGAGAACGATTCGACGACATCGAGGCGTTGATCGGGCAGCAGGTGCCGGTGGAGGAATTGCCACAGGGCGTGGAGATTTCCGCCCTGTTGCTGGACGAGGAGCGGGTGGAAACCAATAACATCGCCTACCAGAAGAAGCGCGCGGGCGCGGGCGCTTTCCACGTGAAGAAGGCGAAAAACAGTTACACGGCCGAGGATAATCGCCGCAATGTCAAGGCCCGTCGCATGGAACGTAGACAAGGTAAAGCGGGAAAGAGATGAATAGCGATCGAGCCTTCGAGCAACTCTTCTTAAACATTAAAAAACGCGACGCGTTTCTCTACTAAAACGGGTCTTCTCTCTTTCTCATGCCGTTTCGGGCGTGAGCATTCATGCTACTTTACTTTTTTAAAAAGGGATATTGTCCCTGTAATTGTCTTAAAATAACATATCATGGAATTACCATTTTCAGAATCATACCGGATTAAGATGGTGGAAGCCATCCATAAAAGCACGCGCGAGGAGCGCGAGCGCTGGATTAAGGAGGCGAAATACAACCTCTTTAATTTAAAGAGCGATCACGTGTTTATAGACCTGTTGACCGACTCGGGGACGGGGGCGATGAGCGACCGCCAGTGGAGCCGCTTGATGCTCGGCGACGAGAGCTACGCCGGGGCGCGTTCCTATTACGCGATGAAGGAGGCCATCCGGGAGATACTCGGTTTCGAGTATTTCTTGCCGACTCACCAGGGGCGCGCGGCCGAAAACGTCTTGTACTCGACGTTTGTCCGCGAGGGAGACGTGCTCCCGGGCAACTCGCATTTTGACACGACCAAGGGGCATATCGAGTTTCGCAAGGCCATCGCGCTGGATTGCACGATCGACGAGGCGGCTGACACCCAGTTGGAGATCCCTTTCAAGGGAAATATCGACCCCGCCAAGCTGGAAGCGGCCTTGCGGCAATACCCCGCCGAAAAAATCCCGATGGTGGTGTTGACCGTCACGAATAATACCGCCGGTGGCCAACCCGTCTCGATGGAAAATATCAGGCGCGTCTCCGCGCTTTGTCGTCAATACGGCGTCCTGCTCCAACTGGATTCCGCTCGTTTTGCCGAGAACGCGTACTTTATTAAAGTGCGCGAGAAAGGATACGAGCACAAGACGATCAAGGAAATCGTGAAAGAGATGTTCTCCTATGTTGACATCATGACCATGTCCGCCAAAAAGGACGCGATCGTGAACATGGGCGGTTTCGTGGCCTTCAAGAGCGAGGAGTTATGGAAAAAATGCCAGATGTTCTGCATTATGAACGAGGGATTTATCACTTACGGGGGCATGTCCGGGCGCGACATGAACGCGTTAGCCGAGGGGCTGGACGAGGGGACGGAGTGGGATTACCTGGAGAGCCGCGTCCGGCAGGTCGCTTACCTCGGGGCGAAATTGGACGAGTACGGTATCCCGTACCAGCGGCCCGCGGGCGGTCATGCCATCTTCGTGGATGCCACCAGGGTGTTGACCCGCGTGCCCAAGGAAGAATTTATCGCCCAGACGTTGGGGATCGAGCTGTACCTCGAGGCGGGCATTCGCGGCGTGGAGATCGGGGCCATGTTGGCCGACCGGGATCCGGTGACCCGCGAGAATCGTTACCCGAAATTAGAGCTATTGCGCTTGGCGATCCCGCGCCGGACTTACACCAACAACCATATCGACGTGGTTGCCGCCGCCTTGAAAAACGTGTATGACAGGCGAGAGAGGATCACTCGCGGGTACGTGATCACGAAAGAATTCCCGATCATGCGGCACTTTACCGTGGAACTGCAACCGGCGAAATAATCCAAAAGAGGCTCCCCAAATATCTTGATAACCGCTCGCGATTTTAGGCGAAAAGATGTTTGGGGTAGCCTCTCTTTATCGTAGATCGATGACCTCCACCTCCGGGTGCGCTTTCGCGTCAAACCGGAAGAATGGCTTGTCCAAGGCATTACTTGGCGCCTTCAAACTCTTGATCGTGATAATAATGTCATTATCATCTTTCCCGAAAGAAGTCACCTTTTCCACCGCGCTATCCGTGGTATTGATCCACACCCCGATC
>JAISAV010000126.1 GCA_031266545.1 Odoribacteraceae bacterium
AGACGGCGCGCGACCTGATCGAGCGGGCGAATAACCCGGAACAACGCTTCTTCCCGCTGACCGCCGCGGGCCTGTCGGGCATCGTCAACGACAGGGTATTCTCGCAGGAGCTGCTCTTCACGCTGTACAACGTCTCCCGGCGGCAGCAGGTATACAACACCTACTTCTCCTCCGGGCTTCCCATCGCGAAAATCTTCGGGATGACGGGCAACACCAGCAGCGGCCGCGCCTCCTTCATGTTCGACGACGAGAACGACTATCGTTTTAAAATGCTGGTTCCCCGCGTCATCGACGCCACGGAACTCACGGTCTCCATGAAATATGAAGAAGCAACATTAGACGCGGCCAGCATCACCGGGATGTATCGCAACCTGATCCCGCTGGCGCGCCTGAGCGAGGCTTACCTCATCGCGGCCGAGTGCGAGGAAAACGTGCAGGACGCCCTCGACAAGTACATCAACCCGCTTCGCCTCGCCCGCAACAGCCGCAACCTGACGGCCTCCACGCCAGCGGAGCTGACGAGTTTGCTTTTCGCCGAGTACACGCGCGAGTTTATCGGGGAGGGGCAACTCTTCTTCTATTTCAAGCGCCGCGCGTTGCTCTCGATACCGAACGGCACGAGACCCAACACGATGCAGACGAAGACCATCGCCATCTACGCCTTCCCCGTGCCGGACAGCGAGACCTATCCAAGAGCTGAATAAATAAAAAGAATAACCATGAAATACGTAATCACCTGTATGCTGGCAGCGCTCTTCACCGTCGGCTGCACCGAACAAGAGATCGAGTTCTACAACGGGCAGGAGGGCGTCTACTTCTACAGCGACGCCTACACCTCCGTGAACCTCAACTACGTCCCCGCCTCCCGCCGCGTGGAGTTCCTAAGGCTCCAGCGCGACACCGTCGAGCTATCCCTCACGGTGATGATCACGGGCAGGGAAAAAGACTACCCCCGCCAGATCAAGATCGTCATCGACCCGGACAGCACGACGGCCGTGGCCGGGATCAACTACGAGCCGCTGGCCGACTTCTACACCGTGGCCGCCGGGCAGAGCTTCGTCGACGTGCCGCTCCGCTTCTACAACAACGCGAACATCAGCGATAACGAGAAGCGCGTCGAGTATCACCTCCTGCCCACGGACGACTTCGTGATTGGCATCCCCGTGTGGAGGGCCAACCTCAGCGACCCAAACCCGATAGACCTGACCCGCCATGCGATCATCGTCACCGGCACCGTCCCGTCCCCGCCCGCGTGGAGCGGCGGGAAGAATGCGACGACGGGCATCGAGAACGGCACCCTTGGCGTTTTCAGCATGAAGAAATTCGAACTGATCTGCGAACTATGTCACCTCACGTACGACGACTGGCTCGACGCCAACACGATGTCGTCGGCCCGGCTGACAATGGTGCAAGTCGTCGCGCGCACCTACCTGCGGCAAATGTACGAGGCCCGCACCCCCATCCTCGAGGACGACGGGCGCCTGATGTGGATCAGCGGCGTCAGCCTGTGGACCTCCATCCCCGGCGTGCCGTGGGATGGCACTTTTAACCTTTAATCCTGAAAATCATGAAAAAACTGATATTACTCCCCTGGGCTTTGGCCCTAATCACGCTCTCCTGCAACGAGGACAAGGGATCCTACGACTACAAGGAGATCAACGAGGTGCAATTCTCCGGTATCGCGTCGGAGTACACCATACCCTACCTCGACACGTTGCGGATCACCCCCGAGCTTGCCTTCTCGCTCGACCCCGGCGATGCGGATCGCTACGAGTACATCTGGGAGCTTGGCAGGCCGCGCTACAACAGCCAAGTCCCGGTCGTCATCGGCCGCGAGCGCGAGCTGAACTACTTCGTGAACATTAACCCCGGCGACTACAACCTTTTCATGGGCGTGACGGACAAGCAGACCGGCGTGCGCTGGACCACCGTCGCGAGTAGCGTCGTCCACGTCCGCGAGCGGTACGGCCGCGGCTATATCGTGATCGGCGAGGACGAGGAGGGATACGCCGAGATCGATATGATCGCGATGCCCGCCGACACGATCGTGGTGAAGGGACTGCTGCGGGGCAACGGCCTGCCCGACATGAGGAACCCCCGGCGCGTCCTCTTTAGCGGTCAATACTACTACGAGGCGGGCGTGAACAATAAATGGACGGAGCTGTGGGTGATGACCGGCGACGGGGCCTACTACGTCGACCTGACCACGTTCGCGGGCAACCCGGAGAACAATTTCGATAAATGGCTCTTCGCGGATTACCCCGGCACCCCGGCCGTCAACCTGCCGGTATTCTGTCTCTCCAAATCGGCAAACTACCAGCACGGGTACATGCTGAACGAGAGGTTTATGATCTGCAACGAGGGGGCGCAAGTCTACACGTTTTCCCTCTCGCTGGGGGGCTACCGCAATCCCGTTAACCGCCTGTCGGCGACCCCGAACGAGTTCTTCAAGGTCTACCCCTACGTCTTCTCGGCCGCCACGAGGGCTGACGCCTCCGCCGGCTACATGCTCTATGACATGGACAACCATCGCTTTCTCTACTACATGAGCAGTTACTGCCATATCCTCACGAACAATCCCGGCGACGCCTTCACGTGGCAGCAGCCCAATGACACGGAGATCATCTACGGGGAGAACACCTCGAACCTGACCAACAATCCCAACGGCGG
>JAISAV010000137.1 GCA_031266545.1 Odoribacteraceae bacterium
AATCATATCAATGGAAAAGGGGTGAATGCCCTGACGGGCATTAAGTTGTTTTATTGAAGCGTCTGTTCTATTGAGATGAATGCCCTGACGGGCAATGCACAAAATCATGCCGCGCGCGATATAAGTCCTGGGTGACAGCCCAGTCGTGGTCGGAAGATGCAAAAAACCCCGAAGGGGTGTCCGGCAATAGCGTGGGGCAACGCCCAATGCCGTCAACTTAAGGATTTTGCTCGGCGTAGGCTCCAGCCTACGTCGCAGTAGAAGCAAGGCTCCAGCCTTGCAACGTAGTAGATTTGGCAAGGCAGGAGCCTTGCTTTTAACCCGACGTAGGCTGGAGCCTAATGTCATCAAGTTAAGGGCTGAAGGCCCGTCAAGCAATAGCGTGGGGCAACGCCCCACGAACCGGATCATGCTATTCACCAAGCCCTGAAAGGGCGTAAGCAATAGATTAGGAGTGGTTAGTGATTAGTGATTAGTGATATTGTATTGGCTCGCAGGCTTTCAGCCTGCTTGTTATTCATCGGGTGACTATTCGTAGGGCGTTGCCCTACGCTATTGCTTAGTGCTCTTTCAGAGCATCTTATCCCTTAACTTGATGACATTGGGCTGGAGCCTACGCCGAGCGGAAGATATCACCGGAAGCGCCTCGAATATCACCAGCCCAAATAAAAGGCGCCGGGGATAGCCCGGCGCCTCGTAATTCGTAATTCGTAATTCGTAATTAAACTACCACCAGCAGGTGGTAGTTTTTCTTGCCGCCTTGCAGCAGCACGTACTTGTCGCCGATGAGGAAGCGGGCGTCGACGAGCAGCTCGGCGTCGCTCACCTTCTCCTTGTTCACGCTGATGCCGTTGCCCTTTAGCGCCCGGCGGGCCTCGCCCCTCGAGGAGGCGATGCCGGTCCTGTCGGCCAGCAGTTCCACGAGGGGGATCCCCGCCTCGAGTTGCGCGCGCGGGACGTCGTGGCGGGGTACCCCCTCGAAGACGGCGAGGAAGGTGGCCTCGTCCAGTTTCCGGAGGGCGTCCGACGTGGCGTTCCCGAACAGTATCTGGGAGGCTTCCAGCGCGGACTCGTAGGCCTCCTCGCCGTGAATCAGGCACGTCACCTCCCGGGCGAGCGTCTTCTGCAGGCGGCGGAGGTGGGGGGCCTCGCGGTGCTCGAGTATCAGGGCGTCGATCCCCGCGGGGGGGAGGAGGGTGAAAATCTTGATGTAGCGTTCGGCGTCATCGTCGCGGCCGTTCAGCCAGAACTGGTAGAAGGCGTAGGGGGAGGTGCGCCGGGGGTCGAGCCAGATGTTGCCCGACTCGGTTTTGCCGAACTTCGTGCCGTCGCCCTTGGTCATCAGCGGCCACGTCAGGCCGTAGGCCTCGGCGCCGTCCTTGCGGCGGATCAGCTCGCCGCCGGTGGTGATGTTGCCCCACTGGTCGGAGCCGCCCATCTGCAAGAGGCAGTTGTACGCGCGCCGCAAGTGGAGGAAGTCGTAACCCTGCACGAGCTGGTAGGTGAACTCCGTGAACGAGAGTCCCTGCGTCGAGTCGGCGCCCAGGCGCTTCTTGACGGAGTCCTTGGCCATCATGTAATTGACGGTAACATGCTTGCCCACCTCGCGGATAAAGTCGAGGAAGGAGAACTCCTTCATCCAGTCGTAGTTGTTCACCATGATGGCCGCGTTCGGGGCGCCGGGGTTGAAGTCGATGAAGCGGGTCAACTGCTGCCGGATCCCCGCCATGTTCAGGCGGATGGTCTCCTCGTCCAGCAAGTTGCGTTCCAGTGACTTGCCGCTGGGGTCGCCGATCATCCCGGTAGCCCCCCCGATCACGAAGATCGGCCTGTGGCCGGCCACCTGAAAATGCTTCATCATCATGACCGACACGAGGTGCCCGACGTGCAGCGAGTCGGCCGTGGGGTCGATCCCGACGTAGGCCGTGGTTTGTTCCTTGATTAATTGCTCTTCCGTGCCCGGCATGATGTCATGGATCATGCCGCGCCACCTTAATTCTTCGACGAAATTCATGTGATACCTGTTTATTAATGTATAACGGCCTCGTAGACGCCGTTGGCAAGGCTCACGAGCGGGCCGTAGAGCAGGCTCCCCTCCTTGACCGCCGGGGAGACTAACTCGTACCGCTGATCGATAAAATTGAACAAAAACAACAACGCGCTCGTGACGATCGCCATCTTTAACATCCCGAACAGCAAGCCCAGCAAGCGGTTCAGCAGGCCGAGGGCGATCATGGAGATGAACTTGGTGAGCAGTTTTCCCAGCAGGTGGATCGCGATCACGACCAGCAAGAAGATGATGGCAAAGGCTACATAATAGGAGTAGGCCCCCGGCACCGTCAGGAAATCTTGCAGCAAGCCCTCGAGGGAGGCGCTCCAGCGCAACGCGAGGTAGACGCCCAGCGCGAGGGCGAGCAACGTGGTGACCTCTATGATCAACCCCCGCGATACCCCCCGGAAAGCCCCGTACAGCAAGGGGATCAATAAAATAATGTCAACGTAATTCATGTTATCTCTGGTTTTTCATGGTGAACATCCTGTCGTTATTTTCCGGTGCCAAAGATAAGCAAATGTAATAAAACCTTGTGCCGCCGGGCGAAAAAAGCGCCTCGCCTCGCGTTTTTCAATTTTCAAATCCAATTTGCCGTGAAACTGACAAATTCTTACTACTTTCGCAGGATGTAAAATTATAACAAGATACCATGTATAGAACACATACTTGCGGGGAGTTACGCGCTGGAAACCTTCACCAAACGGTCTACCTCGCCGGCTGGGTGCAGAAAGTGCGCCGGCTGGGCGCCATGACGTTCGTGGACCTTCGCGACCGTTACGGGATCACCCAGTTGGTGGCGGGAGAGTCCGCCGCCGAATCGATCAAGCGGGCGGTGGACGCGCTGGGACGGGAATACGTGATACAGGCGAGGGGCGTGGTCGTGGAACGCGCCAGCAAGAATAACAAGATCCCGACGGGGGAGATCGAGGTGGCGCTCGAGGAGATCCGCGTGCTCGGCGCGTCGGAGACCCCTCCCTTCACCATCGAGGAGCAGACGGACGGGGGCGACGACCTCCGGATGAGGTACCGCTACCTCGACCTGCGCCGCGCCGCCACGCGAAAGAACCTCGAGCTGCGCCACCGGATGGCGCGGCTGGTCAGGAATTACTTGAGCGACCTTGATTTTATCGAGGTGGAGACGCCCGTGTTGATCAAAAGCACGCCGGAGGGGGCGCGCGATTTCATCGTCCCCTCGCGGATGAATCAAGGGCAATTCTACGCGTTGCCGCAAAGCCCGCAGACGTTCAAGCAACTGCTGATGGTCTCCGGGTTCGATCGTTATTTCCAGATCGTGAAGTGCTTTCGCGACGAGGACTTGCGCGCCGACCGCCAGCCGGAGTTCACGCAGATCGACTGCGAGATGTCGTTCGTGGAGCAGGACGACGTGCTCGAGGTGTTCGAGGGGATGGTGCGGCACCTCTTCCGGGAGGTGCGCGGCGTCGAGATCGCGCCGCTGCCCCGCCTGACGTGGGCCGAGGCGATGACCCTCTACGGGTGCGATAAGCCGGACTTGCGCTTTGACATGCAGATCGTTGACCTGACGACGCTGGCGAGGGGGAGGGGGTTTGCCGCGTTTGACGACGCGGGGTACGTCGGGGCCATTCGCGTCCCGGGGTGCGCCGCGTACACGCGGAAGCAACTGGACGAGCTGGCCGATTTCGTGAAACGCCCACAGGTAGGCGCCAAGGGGTTGATCCACGCCCGTTATAACGAGGACGGGAGCCTGAAGTCTTCCGTGGACAAATTTTACGCGGAGGCCGACCTGAAGGCGTGGGCCGGGGCCTGCGAGGCCGTGCCGGGCGACCTGCTGCTGCTGCTCGCCGGCGGGCGGGAGGAGACCCTGCCGCGACTCTGCGAGCTGCGGCTGGAGATGGGCAACCGGCTGGGGCTGCGGGACAAGAACGTGTTCAAGCCGTTATGGGTGACCGATTTCCCGCTGCTGGAATGGAACGAGGGGGATCAACGCTTCTACGCGATGCATCACCCCTTCACCTCGCCCAAGCCCGGGGACGTCGACCGGATGGAGAGCGACCCGGGAAGCGTGCGGGCCAACGCCTACGACCTGGTCATCAACGGGGTCGAGATCGGGGGCGGGTCGATCCGCATCCACGACCCCGCCCTGCAATCGAGGATGTTCGACTGCCTCGGTTTCACGCGGGAGGAGGCCGCGGCGCAATTCGGCTTCCTGCTGGGGGCCTTCAAGTACGGGGCGCCGCCTCACGGGGGCATCGCCTTCGGCTTTGACCGGCTGGTGTCGCTCTTCGCCGGGCTGGACTCGATCCGCGACGTGATCGCGTTCCCCAAGAATAATTCCGGGCGGGACGTGATGATCGACTCCCCGTCCGGGGTGGCGACCGGGCAACTGGACGAGCTGGGTATTCAGGTAAAATCACACGGGGATCCCGCCACGCGATAAGGCATGCTGTTCAACGAGGTTATCGGGCACGAGGAGATCAAGCAACGCCTGCTCGCCTCCCTGCAAGCGGGGAGGGTGAGCCACGCCCTGCTCTTTAGCGGGGAGAGCGGCTTCGGGCTGCTGCCGCTGGCGCTGGCCCTCGTGCAATACCTCCTGTGCACGGGGGAGAAAGGCGCGGACGCCTGCGGGACGTGCCCGGCGTGCCGGAAGATGCAGAAGCTGGTGCACCCGGACGTGCATTTCGTCTTCCCCGTGACCAAGGGGAACAAGGGCAAGACGCCCGTCAGCGACGATTACGCCGGCGAGTGGCGGGATTTCCTGCTGGCCAATCCCTACGCGACGCTGGACGACTGGGTCGCGGCGATGGGGGCGGACGAGAACGCGCAGGCGATGATCTACGTCGACGAGAGCCAGCAGGTTCTGCGGAAGTTGACGCTGAAATCGTACGAGTCCGATTACAAGGTCATGATCATCTGGCTGCCCGAGAAGATGCGCGGGGAGTGTGCCAACAAGTTGCTGAAGATCCTCGAGGAGCCTTACCCGAACACGCTGTTTATCCTGCTCTCCGAGCAGCCGGGGGCGGTGATCACCACCATCCTCTCCCGGACGCAGCGGCTGCGCGTGCCCCCGTTGCAGCAGCAGGAGATCGCCCGGGAACTGGAACAACGCTACCGGTTGTCGCCGGAACAGGCCGCGGAGGTCGCCCACGTGGCGCGCGGCGACTGGGGGCGGGCGCTGAAAATGCTGGAACGTCAGGAGGGAGCCGGGGAAGAGCACGATAATCAAGAGCTGTTTATCAAGTTGATGCGCCTCTGCTGGGAGCGCAAGATGCTGCCGGTAAATCAATTCGTGCAAGACCTGACCTCGCGGGGCAGGGAGAAGCAAAAGAATTTTCTGGCGCATTGTATCCGGATGATCCGCGAGAATTTTATCCGCAACTTCGGCATGAAGGAGCTGGTTTACATGACCGCGCGGGAGCAGGAGTTCTCCAAGAGATTCTCCCCGTACGTGAACGAGGAGAACGTCGTTCCCCTGCATGACGAGCTGGAACGGGCGCACGCCGATATCCTCCGAAACGGAAACGGGAAGATTATATTCACGGATTTATGCATCAAGGTGATGCAGAATATCCGCCCTAAAGAATCGTCGCGGCAAGCGACATAACACGACACGATAATGGACGAAAACATACAAGAAGAGTTAGAGGAAAACCCGAAAATAGAACGCGAGAAGATACTCGTGAAGGCGGTGCCCGTGATCGATCACCGGTTGCTGGCGAGCAAGTTGACCGTGCATGACTGGATGCAAGACGTCCCGTCGACCGGCGCGCCGTCCGACCTCGTGGAGGTGCGCTTCAAGAACACGCGCAAGGGATTTTTCGCGAATCCCGGTAACTTCTCGCTGAAGGTCGGGGATATCGTGGCCGTGGAGGCGGCGCTGGGACACGACATCGGCATCGTCTCCCTGATGGGCGAGCTGGTGCGGGAACAGGTGCGGCTGAAACGGGTCGACATCGTCCGCAACCCGCTCAAAAAGATCTACCGGAAGGCCAAATCGCACGACATCGACAAGTGGAGACAGGCCATAGCCCTCGAGTACGAGACGATGATCAAGTCGCGCAAGATCGCGAGCGACCTCGGCCTGGACATGAAGATCGGGGACGTGGAGTATCAAGGCGACAAGACGAAGGCCATCTTTTATTATATCGCCGGTGACCGGGTTGACTTCCGGAAGTTGATCAAGATACTGGCCGAGACGTTCCACATCCGCATCGAGATGAAGCAGATCGGCGCGCGACAGGAGGCGGGACGGCTGGGCGGTATCGGCTCGTGCGGGCGCAAGCTCTGTTGTTGCTCTTTTATCACGAATTTCAGCTCCGTCTCCACGTCGTCGGCCCGTTACCAGGATATCTCGCTCAATCCCCAGAAGCTGGCCGGCCAGTGCGGCAAGTTGAAATGCTGCCTGAACTTCGAGCTGGACGCCTACATTGACGGGCAAAAGGATTTCCCCTCGTCCAACACGTGGCTCAACACGGGCGAGGGAATGTTGTATTTCCAGAAGAGCGATATTTTCGGGCGATCGATCTCCTACTCCTTCGACAAGGAGGGACGAGGGATCATCGTCAAGCTCCCCGTGGAGCGGGCCAAGGAGATCATCGCCATGAATAAACGGGGACAGATCCCCCCGAAAGCCTCCGTGGGCGAACGCGAGGCGCCGGAGAGCATCAAGTATACCGACGGCGTGGGCGAGGATAGCCTGAATCGCTTCGACGATAAAAGACCTAAAAAACACAACAACCGGAACCGAGACCGGAAAAAAATGTTCCAGAAACAGGAGGCAAAGGCCCCCGATGCCCTCCCGGGAAACCCGGGCAATGGCGGCAACGAGGCCCCCGCCAATCCCAACAAGGGCGCGCAAGAGAGGCATCGCCACCACCGTAACCACCCGCGGCTCAACAAGCCGCAGGCCCCGTCTAAACCTGAAGCCGAAGCGTGATGAACCAACGACCTTTCGACAACATGACTACCGCCGTCAAGTGGATCTTGATAATTAACGTGATCATTTTCGCGGCCGTCAACATGATGGGCGAGGCCCATGTCGACCTCGCCTCCCGGCTGGGGATGCACCTCCCCGGCGCGGAGCATTTCGCCATCTACCAGTACGTCACCCACATGTTCACGCATGCCAACCTGATGCACATTTTCTTCAACATGTTTGCCGTGTTCATGTTCGGGCGTATCTTGGAGAACGTCTGGGGCACCAAGCGCTTCGTGTTCTACTACTTCGTGACGGGACTGGGCGCGGCGCTGCTCCACTCGCTGGTGAGCTGGTACGACTATCACCACTTGCAGGAGATGTACCGGGCATTTCAGGAAACCCCGGATGCCGGGCTGTTCGCCGAGTTCTTGCGCGAGGTCACCAAGACGATTCCCCCGGACATGTCCGCCGCCCTCAACGACTGGGCTACCCACCCGGAACAGGCCCCGCGTTACATCAACGAGGCGAGATCCCTTTACGAGTCAGTCCTTGATAACCGCCTGAACGTCCCGACGATCGGGGCCTCCGGCGCCGTCTTCGGGCTTCTGCTGGCCTTCGGGATGCTCTTCCCGAACACCCAGTTGATGCTCATGTTCCTTCCCATCCCGATAAAAGCCAAGTACTTCGTGATCGGGTACGGGGCCATCGAACTCTTTTACGGCTTGCAAAATCAGGCCGGCGACAACGTGGCCCACTTCGCCCACCTCGGGGGGATGCTCTTCGGCTTTTTCATCGTGCGCTACTGGCGCAAACACAGTAAACGATTCTATTAGCACATGAACTACCCGTACGAAACGCGTTTCCCGGAAAGTATTTGGGAGGGCATCAAGCGCTCTTTCAAGCAAGGGTCGGCGCTCACGCGGCTGATATACATCAATATTGGCGTGTACCTCGTCTTGGCGTTGCTTCAAGCGTTCGCGTGGCTGGCCGGGGACGCGGGGATGGAGCAAATGCTCTTGCAATGGCTGGGATTGCCGGGCGAACCCCGGCTACTCGTCAGCGCCCCGTGGACGCTCGTCAGTTACATGTTTACCCATCTCGGGTTTATACACCTTCTCTTTAACATGTTATGGCTCTACTGGTTTGGATCCATCTTCATGAACCACCTGCCGGGCAAGGGCTTGACCGGCGTGTACCTTTTAGGCGGCATCTGCGGGGCCGTCGTCTACCTGCTGGCGTATAATTTACTGCCCGCCTTCGCGGGAGCGTACCACCACTCCCCGCGGGTCATTGGCGCCTCCGGGGCGGTGATGGCGGTCGTTTTCACGGTGTGCACCTACCTGCCGCGGCACCAGGTGTACATCCTGCT
Source organism: Odoribacteraceae bacterium (assembly GCA_031266545.1). Lineage (GTDB taxonomy): Bacteria > Bacteroidota > Bacteroidia > Bacteroidales > Marinifilaceae > JAIRKS01. Next base: position 8,317 of record JAISAV010000137.1, read on the forward strand.
CATCGGTCCCGTCAAGTTAATCTACCTGGCCCTCTTCACGGTGATCGTCGACGTGATCAGCATCCCGCAAGGAAACGCCGGGGGCCACATCGCCCACCTCGGCGGGGCCTTGTTCGGTTGCCTTTTCTCGCTCGCCATCCGCCGGGGGCTTGACGTCACCCGCTGGTTTCGCTTCCGGGGCAAACGACCGCGCCGGGCGAGAAAAATGCGCGTGAAATACCAAAAGAAAGCCTCCGAGATGAGCGACTGGGAGTATAACGCGGAACGTAAAAAACGCGACGCCCGCGTGAACGAGGTGCTCGACAAGATCTCCCGCTCGGGCTACGACAGCCTCACGAAAGAGGAACGCGAGGTATTGTTTAAATCAGGGCGCCCGTGAAATGATAGTCGTGGATGTCATCGCGCGATTGCTCACTTACCTGCTGCTGTTCGGGTTAGCGGGGAGTTACACGGCTCCCTACATCAATCCCAATAGCTTCGCGTTCTCCTCCTTGTTCGGGTTAGCCTATCACTACCTCGTCATCTTCCACCTGTTATTGCTGGTATACTGGGTGATCCGGCGAAAAAAGATCACCTTCGTCCTGCTGGGCTTCCTGCTCGCGGGATACCCCTTCATGACGCGCTACTATGGCCTGCACGCGAAGGCGTCCGCCGACATCCCGTGCGACATGGAAATCCTCTCCTACAACGTCCACAACCTGAACGAACGCGGCCTGCCCCATTCGCCGCCGGGCGGGAAGGGGAAAATAGAGGAATACATCCGCCGCTTCCCGGGAGACATCGTTTGCCTCCAAGACTTTCCCCGCCAAGAACGAATCGCCCGCCTGTTTCCCGCCTACACGCACGCCCACGCGAAAAAAGACGTGGCCATCCTCTCCCGGCGACCGATCATCGGCCGGGGGAGCATCGACTTCGACAAGGGAACGACCGCCTCGTGTATCTACGGCGACATCATCCCGCGCGCGGGTGACACGATACGGGTCTACTGCGTGCACCTCGAGTCCTTCCGCTTCGACGGCCGCGACCGGCAACTCTTCCGTGACTTCCCGGAACTCCAGCGGGAAAATATCTCCAAGGGGATCCGCTCCATCGTCGCCCGCCTGATCGCCGCCAACAAGCGCCGCGCCAAGCAGGCCGCTACCATCAAGGCACACGCGAGCCATTCCCCGTACAAGGTCATCCTCTGTGGTGATTTCAACGACACCCCTCTCTCTTACACCTACACCGTGCTCAAAAAAGAGATGCACGACAGCTTTATCGAGAAAGGACGTGGCGTCGGCAACACCTATATCGGCGAATTTCCCTCTTTCCGCATCGACTACATCCTGCACGATCTCTCGCTGTCGGCCCTCGCTTACTCCCGCGACACCCTTCGCTTTTCCGACCACTACCCTATCCGCACCAAGTTTCACTTGCCCTAACCTTGCCTCCTAAAAAAAATCCCCCCGCCCCTAAAAATTCTCCCCCCTTTTCAATTGCCGGTTACAAATTATTTTCTACCTTTGCGCCGCACTTGGGGAATTAGCTCAGTTGGCTAGAGCGTTTGAATGGCATTCAAAAGGTCGTCGGTTCGATTCCGATATTCTCCACGTAAGTCACTAATATACTGTAAGTTAGAGAGTTGCAGGAGTAGATATTTTTCGGGTTTTTCGGGTCATTGTGTGTCTTTTTTAATCGGTAAAATAAAAAAGCACAAACACGATGAATAACGAGAAAATTGCTTCGGTACCGAAAATTAAAGTGACGCCGGGCGGGAAGTGGTACGTGTATTTTTCAGTGCGTAACCCGCTGACAGGACGCATGCGGCCGTGTAAGATCGAACACGGGTTTATCCAATGTAAAAATGATAGGGAAAGGAGGGCGAACGGCGAGAAACTGATCGCCGAGTATACGGCGAAGCTGCGGAACGGGTGGGTACCGTGGCGTGACCCGGCCGCTATCTACGAGGATGAGATTAATTACGAGAGCGAGAATCGAGCGTACGGGAAGGCGCGATCGGCTACACGTACCGTGCGGAAGCTGCTGTCCGAGTACCTGTCGTTTAAAAAGATGTCCGTTAAGCAGAAGTCGTTTAAGACGTACCAGTCAAAGTTGCGGAAGTTTAGCGCGTGGCTCGAGGAGAATCACTACGCGGGTCATGATATAACGGTGATTGATAACAGGATTATTGTCGAGTTTTTTACTTACCTGATCGAGGTGCGCGGGTTGGATCAATGTAGTATCAAGAATTACCGGATCACGTTGAGCGGGTTTTTTAATTATTTGAGACGGAATAAACGCGTGCGCTTCTCTCCGGTGGAGAATATTCCGACCGGGCTGAAGATGAAGGATGAGGCGCCGCGACCGGTGATGCCGGAGGATCTTGATCTCCTGCTTAATCACGTGCGGGCGCGCGATGGGCAGCTTTATCTTGCCTGCCTGATGCAGTTTTTCTGCGCCATCCGGCCCGGGACGGAGATGCGGCTGCTGAAGGTCAAGGATATTAATTTTTTCATGCGGACGATCACGGTGACGAGCGTGAACGCGAAAACCACGCGCAAGCGGTGCGTGAACGTGCCGGCGCAGTTTTTCGAGCTGATGACGAAGGGGTACGGGTTGAACAAGCAAGATAAGGAGGCCTACGTGTTCGGGAGGGAGGGGCGGCCGGGCGACGTGCCGATGGGGGTTAATTCGTTTCGCTGCCGGTTTAACCGGTTCCGGGACGAGCTGGGGCTGAGCAAGGATTATAAGTTTTATTCCATGAAGCACACGGGGGC
>JAISAV010000226.1 GCA_031266545.1 Odoribacteraceae bacterium
GCTGATCACCTTTATCATCAGCGTCGCCGGGTTGTTCGCGATGGCGTTTTACGTCACCCAGCGCCGCGTCAAGGAAATCGGCCTGCGCAAGGTGAACGGCGCCACGCTCTGCGACCTGCTGCTCCTGCTCAACAAGGATTTCGTGTGGTGGATCGCCATATCCTTCGTCATCGCCGCGCCGGTGGCCTACTTCAGCCTGCGATCGTGGCTGGACGGCTTCACGGTCAAGACGACCTTAAGTCCCTGGATATTCACGCTGGTCGGCCTCGTCGCCCTGCTCGTCACGCTCCTGACCACGAGCTTCCAGACGTGGAAAGTCGCCACCACCAACCCCGTCAAGATGCTGAAAAACGAGTGAGACAAAACATCATGATTAAAATGGATGGTAACCCGTCTCGATCATGATCCCGGGAGTCGTTCTTTGAAATATTGGTTTACACGTTTTTAACGGGGGAAAATTTGCCTCGTCGCGGGAAATGGGCTATCTTCGCGGGGAATACATTAAACGATTGATCATGATACGCACGATTATTACGCCGGAAGGCACGGATATTCGTTTATCAATACCGGAGGACTATGTCGGTAAAACGATCGAAGTCACGTTCCTCTCCCTGGACGAGCTGGAGCAACGTTCCCCCGTGACTTTAGAGGATATCTGGGGAATGTTGCCCGGGGAAGAGGCCCTTCAATTGAAAGAACACGCACGACAAGCACGCAGGGAATGGGACAGAGATTTTTGATCGACACGAACGTGATGATTGACGTCTCAGGTGGTCTCATGCCTGAAGAGGTCAGGGAAATCGTTTTGCAAATGCCGTTGATTATCTCGGCCGTTTCCTACATGGAAACGCTGGGGTGGCACCGGGCGACTCCCGCCCAGTTGCATGTCATCGCGCCGTGATGAAGTAACATTACCTTTGTGACAAATACATTAAATGATACAATTATGAATGTGGCCGTATTAGAAACTAAGAGGAAAGAGATATTCAGGATGCTTCTTGACATAAATGATGAGAATGTGTTAGCGGAAATCGAGGAAATTCTACATGGATACAATACCCTGCCGGGAGAAGAACCTTGTCGTTACTCGCCGGAAGCCTTGCGATCGACAGTTTTACAATCTAGGGAAGATGCCAAAAACGGGCGCCTCGTCACGATGGAACATATGCGGGCAAAACATCCAAAACAATGAATTTAAAGTGGACGATAGTCGCGGAAGCGCAATTAGAAAATATTTACAACTTTATTAAAACCCGGGATGAAATAGCCGCCACGCGCGTCTATAACGACATCCTTGACGAGGCGAGTGTACTCGTTCATTTCCCTTACATGGCACCCGTGGAACCGGTTTTATCGGATTTTCCCGAAATGTATCGTTCCCTCGCGGTGAAGAGAAATTACAAGGTGACTTATCACGTGGAAAATGATGAAATCATCATTGTCGCGGTATTCGATTGCCGTCAACGCCCGGGGCGTTTAAGAGAAAAGATTCGAAGGTAATAAATAACCTGAGTTCGGGATAAGAGATGATATAAATCATTATGAAACGGTTATTTGTTGCCCGTAGGGCATACCTATCAATAGAAAACGGCCTTTTCTCTCTCACAACCCCGTCTGGGGTTGAACACCTACGGCGTTCATGTGAACGGATAGGAAATATTTTCTATTGATATATAAGCCCTAACGGGCTATGCTTATCCCGAACGCGGGTTCTGGAAGAAGTTTTTTTATCCCTTTGTTTAGAGAGCGGATAGTTTTTTAGGACTTTGCGCCGTGTGAAAAATTCCTGCTATTTGTACCGTGTTGGCCTCGACAAAAAATAATATCTTGTAATTCCATTTCATGATAAAACGTATGGTCTTCTCGCCGGTACTCGCGAACCCGTCTCTTGGATAAGCCGTCGGAAAATGTTTTAAGCGTTTCATTTCGGATAAGATACCACGTTCCACGTACTTGGCCCGCGTGATACTTTCGGCGGTGGAAATGTAATCTACAATATTCTGCAAATCAACTTTTGCCAAATCCGACAAGAAAACCTTATAGATCCGCATAATTGTAGCCTAATTCTTCGCTCAATTCTTCCAAGCTCGTGCTTTCGCCTCTCATGCATTGTTCGATGCCGGTATTCACCCGCTTTTTGTACTCTTCACGCGTGAGGGCTTGGCCGTCCGTCGTGTAGGCGACTATTTCACTATTCGGGTAAAAATCCTTTTTTATCCGGTTATATAACTTATCCCGCTCGATATCGGATAAGAGTACTATTTCGCGATATATGCTTTCTATACTTAAATGTTCCACGGTAAAATATTTTAGTCCATCATTATTCTCCGCAAAGGTAAAAACTTCTATCCAAAGTGAATCGTTTGCAATAAAAAAAGTCCCGCTTGGCCCTGGTAAGGCCATTAGGAGCAAGGTGCATGATGCTCGCGTTTTCCCGTTACCCCCTTCAAAAAATCAAGCTAAAAACCGTCATCCCCTCCCTGGAGACGGCATGTTGCAGCTTGCCCCCGTGCAGGCGCATGATATAGCGCGAGACGCTGAGGCCGACGCCCGACCCCGACGGCTTGGTCGTGAAAAACGGCACGAAAATATGGGGCAGGATATCCGCCGGGATCGGCTTCCCGCTATTGGCGACGTGGACGCCCAGGCGGTCAGGCCCCGGCCGGTCTACCGAGATCGTGATTTCCCGCCTCGCGTCGTCCCCGATCGCCTCGATCGCATTCTTCACGAGGTTAACCAGCACTTGCGAGACAAGGTTCTCGTCGGCGGAAAGCGTGACCGGCCCGGGAAGCGAGACGACCAGCTCGATATCCTGCTGCCGGAGCGCCGTCTCGTGCAGCTTGACGACCTTGTCGAGCAGGGCGTTCAGGCTAAAATCCTGCTTCTTCGGCTTGGGCACCGCCGTGAACTTGCGATACGATTCCACGAACGACAGCAACCCCGAGGCCGTCGAGTTGATCGTTTCAAACGCCTCGAGCGTGTTCTGTTTCAAACCTTCCGGGGAGGCGCCGGGATCCTCGTGCAGGAAAAGCATGGTCTCGCTCAGGGAGGTGATCGGCGCGATCGAGTTCATGATCTCGTGCGTCATCACGCGGATCAGGCGAATCCACGACTCCATCTCTTTCATCTCCAACTCGCTACCGATATTGCTCAAGGTGATGACGCGCATCATCCCCCGCTTGAGCCGGATTTGAGAAACTTGCAGGCTGATTTGTAGCTCCTCGCGCTCGGTCGCCAGCGTGATCTGGACGTTATCGCCGCTTTTCAACCGGGCAAACAGTTCCGGGTAAGTCTCGTTGACCGCCCGCAAGTGGTTTAAATGCGGGAAGACGGGCAGCCCCAGCATCTCCAGCGCGGTCCGGTTCACCCGCTGCACGATGCCCCGGTCGTCGACGATGATGATCCCCGTCGAGACGCTCTCGAGGATCAGGCTCAGGAAATTCTCGTTCTCGATCACCTCCTTGCGGGCGTTGGTCAGGATCTCCTTGATGCGGTTCATCATCATGTTCATCTCCTTCTCGCGCGCCGAGAGCTTGGCCTCCGAAAAGTGAAACGTGTAATCGCCGTTCTCCAGGGCGTTCAGCAAAAAGTTGAAATTCTGGTTATAACGCCGGTAATATTTCTCCAGCATCGAAAAGCAAAAGACGATCAACGCGACGCACGCGGCCGCGAACAAGTACTCCTTCATGACGAGGCAAACCGTCGCCCCGGCCACCGCCACCACCAGCAACGCCGTGTAGAAATAAAGCCTGTATTGAATCGACTTGAACATATCTAGAGGGTCATAACTTCTTCATCTTGTTGTAAAGCGTGGGGCGCGTGATGCCCAGCTCCGCCGCCGTCGCGGACAGATTATCGCGATTCCGCTTCAGCGCGTTTAGTATCAAGATCCTTTCCGCCTCTTCCAGCGTCATGTTATCGAGGTTAACGCCCGCGGGGGCGGCCGGGCTTAAATAAAAATCGTGGATCTGCAACACGCTCGTCTCCGACAGGATGACGGCCTTCTCCACGGTATGCTGCAACTCGCGGATATTCCCCGGCCAGTGATACGCCTGCAACTTGTCGACGGTCGCGGGCGAGAACGAGACCTCCTTTTTATATTTCCTCGCGTACTTGTCCAGGAAAAAACCGGCCAGCGCCGGGATATCCTCCTTCCGCTCCCGCAACGGCGGGATTCCCACCTGTATCGTGTTGACGCGATACAACAAATCCTCGCGAAACTCCCCCCGCCTCACCGACTCGTGCAAGTCGCGGTTAGTCGCGCAGATCAGCCGGATGTCGATCGGGATGGGCTTGTTCCCGCCCACGCGCGCGATTTGCCGCGATTGCAGGGCGTTCAGCAATTTCGCCTGCAAGGGATAGGAGAGATTCCCGATCTCGTCGAGGAATAACGTCCCGTGATTCGCCGCCTCGAACTTGCCGGCGCGGTCGGCCTTGGCGTCCGTGAAGGCCCCCTTCACGTGACCGAACAACTCGCTCTCGAACAGCGATTCCGTGACGGCCCCCATGTCGACCGTGATCAACACCTCCTTGGCGCGCGCCGAAAGCCGCTGTATCTCGTGGGCGATCACCTCCTTCCCCGTCCCGTTCTCGCCGGTAATCAAGATATTGGCATCCGTCCGGGCCACCTTCTCGATCAACCGGCGCAAATCCCGCACGGCCCCGGAAACGCCCCAGCAAACGGCCTGCTCCCGGTTCAGCTCCTCGCCCGGAACGCCCTGCCGTTCGCGCGATTGCTTGACCTTGTCCCGCGATTCCCGCGACGAGTAAGCGGCTTGCAGGGTGGCGATCAACTTGGCGTTATCCCAGGGCTTGACGACAAAGTCGGTCGCCCCTTGCTTCAGGGCCTTTACCGCCAGGTCTATATCGGCATACGCCGTGAACAAGATGACCGGCAGATCCGCGTCGTGTTTCTTGATCTCCGAAAGCCAGAACAGTCCCTCGTTCCCGCTATTGATCCCCGCGGAAAAATTCATGTCCAGCAGGACGATATCAGGCGCCACTTCCCGCAACAGCGTGTAAATCTGCCCGGGAGACGACAAGAGCGTGACGCTCTCGAAATAATTTTCCAGAAGAATCCGTAACGCCGTCAGCACGTTTTTATTATCATCAACAATCAGGATACTACCTTTTTTCATATACGCGTGTTCAATCGCGCAAATGTAACGCAATTTCCCGTATAATCAACCCACGTGATTAATTTCGACGCGCATAACTTAAATTGACAACGTTGATCGGGCATCCCGGGATAATTGCGGCGATACCCCCTCGTTGCGGCGCGGCGCTTGTTTTGCACGGCGAAAAGTATTACTTTTGCCCGTGATAAAAGAAACGAAGTAACGTTATAAAACATGCGATTCATCTATTCTTCCTCCTTTAAAAGCTCGTTTACCGGCGCGGCCATTGCCATCGCGCTGGGGATCGCGCTGGTGACATGGCCGTCCAGCGCGTTAAACTACCTCGTGCAGGTCATCGGGGCCACGTTCTGCGTGGTGGGTACCGTGACGCTGCTGCTCTCGACGCGGGCGCGCCCCGCGGGATTGCTCCCCGCGAGTGGCGTGGTCAGCATCGTGTTCGGGCTGGTGCTGCTCTTCATGCCCGGCGTGTTCACGGGGATACTGATCTACCTGCTGGGATTCATGTTGCTCTTTGCCGGGGCGGTGCAATTCTCCTTTTTATTATCCTCCCGGAAGTTTAGCCGCGTGCCGGCGTTCTCCTACTTCTTGCCCGTCGTCACGCTGGCCGTCGGCGTGCTGGTGATCGCCAATCCTTTCGAGACGCGGGAAGCGATCGTGATCCTCTTCGGGATCACCTCCATTTTCTGGGGCGTGAGCCACTTGATCAACCATTACGCGATCAACAAGGCGCGCGAGGCGAACGACCCGGGCGAGGCAAATATCGTGGACACCGACTACGAGGAGGTTTAAAATCCAAATTATAATATTACCTTTGGCGGCGCAAGTCAAGCATAAAAATAACATACAAAACAAGGTTTATGGGATTTAACGATATACTAAAGTCTCTTTTCGGCAACAAGTCCGACCGCGACATGAAGGAGTTGCTGCCGATCGTGGCGCGCGTGAACGCGGAGTGGGAAAAGGTAAAACAATTAGACGACAACGGCCTGCGCGCCGTCACCGCGGAGTTGAAGGCGAGGATCCGCGAGCGCGTCAAGGAAGAGCAAGACGAGATCGTTGCCCTGAAGGCGCGGGTGGAGAACGAGAAACCCACCATCGAGGAGCGCGAGGAGATTTATAACCGCGTCGACAAGCTGGAGGAACAGGTGGACAAGGCGCTCGAGGAGGTGCTCGAGGAGATCATGCCCACGGCCTTCGCGGTGGTGAAGGACACGGCGCGGCGCTTCGTGGCCAACAAAGAGATCACGGTGACCGCCACCCCCTTCGACCGGGAACTGGCCGCCTCGAAAGATTTCGTGGAGATCGACGGCGACGAGGCCGTCTACTTTAACTCGTGGATCGCCGGGGGAAACGAGGTGACGTGGGACATGGTGCACTACGACGTCCAGCTCATCGGCGGGGCGGTGCTCCACCAGGGGAAGATCGCCGAGATGGCCACGGGAGAGGGAAAAACGCTGGTAGCCACGCTGCCGGTGTTCCTGAATGCGCTGACGGGACGCGGCGTCCACGTGGTGACGGTGAACGATTACCTCGCCCGGCGCGACTCCGAGTGGATGGGGCCGCTGTACATGTTCCACGGCCTGTCGGTGGATTGTATCGACAAGAGCGAGCCGAACTCCCCGGCGCGGCGGAAGGCCTACGAGGCGGACATCACGTTCGGCACGAACAACGAGTTCGGCTTCGACTACCTGCGCGACAACATGGCCATCCACCCCGAGGATCTCGTGCAACGCAAGCACAATTACGCCATCGTCGACGAGGTGGACTCCGTCCTGATCGACGACGCGCGCACGCCGCTGATCATCTCCGGCCCCGTGCCGAAGGGCGAGGACCAGATGTTCGAGGAATATAAACCGCGCGTCGAGCGGCTCGTGCGGATGCAACGAGACCTCGTCACGCGCATCTTTAACGACGCGAAGGCGCTGCTCGCCAGCGACGACCGCAAGAAGCAGGAGGAGGGAGGCGTCCTCCTGTTGCGCGCCCACAAGGGGCTGCCCAAGTACAAGCCGCTGATCAAGTTCCTCAGCGAGCAGGGGCACAAGGCCACGCTCGTGAGGACGGAAAACACCTACATGCAGGAGAATAACCGCCGGATGCCGGAGATCACCGACCCGCTCTACTTCGTGATAGACGAGAAATTGCACTCGATAGACCTCACCGACAAGGGGCATGACACGATCACGGCCGCCGGCGAGGATCCCGCGTTTTTCGTGCTGCCGGACATCGGCTCCGAGCTGGCCGACATCGACAAGATGAACCTCACCGACCCGGAGAAGGTCGAGAAGAAGGACGAGCTGACGCAAAACTACGCGATCAAATCGGAACGCATCCACACCGTCAGCCAGTTGCTGAAGGCCTACACGCTCTTCGAGCTGGACGTGGAGTACGTGGTGATCGACAACAAGGTGAAGATCGTCGACGAGCAGACGGGCCGCATCATGGAGGGACGGCGCTACTCCGACGGCCTCCACCAGGCCATCGAGGCCAAGGAGAACGTGAAGGTGGAGGCCGCCACGCAGACCTTCGCCACGATCACCCTCCAAAATTATTTCCGCATGTACCACAAGCTCTCCGGCATGACCGGCACGGCCGAGACGGAGGCGGGCGAGTTCTGGAACATCTACAAGCTGGACGTCGTCGTGATCCCGACGAACAAGCCGGTGGTGCGGAAGGACGCCAACGACTACGTCTTCAAGACGAAGCGCGAGAAGTACAACGCCGTGATCGACGAGATCGTCCACCTCGTGGAGGCGAAGCGGCCGGTGCTGGTGGGGACGACCTCCGTCGAGATCTCCGAGTTGCTGAGCCGCATGTTGAAAATGCGCGGCATCAAGCACAACGTGCTAAACGCCAAACTGCACCAGCGAGAGGCCGATATCGTGGCCGAGGCCGGTAAATCGCAGGTCGTCACGATCGCCACGAACATGGCCGGCCGCGGTACCGACATCAAGCTGAGCCAGGAGGTGAGGGACGCCGGCGGGCTGGCCATCGTGGGCACGGAGCGTCACGACTCCCGCCGCGTCGACCGCCAGTTGCGGGGCCGCGCCGGGCGGCAGGGCGATCCCGGCTCCTCGCAGTTCTTCGTCTCGCTCGAGGACGACCTGATGCGCCTCTTTAGTTCCAGCCGGATCATCAGCGTGATGGATCGCCTGGGACACAAGGAGGGGGACGTGATCCAGCACTCCATGATCACGCGCTCCATCGAACGCGCCCAGAAGAAGGTGGAAGAAAACAACTTCGGCATCCGCAAGCGCCTGTTGGAGTACGACGACGTGATGAACTCCCAGCGGGAGGTGATCTACAAGAAACGCCGCCACGCGCTCCTCGGCGAGCGCATCGGGGTGGACATCGCCAACAACATGTACGACGTGTGCGAGGCGCTGGTCGAGGAGCACAAGGAGGACGAGGAGGTCGAGGAGTTCCGGCTGGCGGTGCTGAAATACTTGTCGGTGAATTACGAGATCGCGGCGGAGGATCTGCACAAGCGACCGGCGGGAGAGGTCACCGAGGAGTTATACCGGCTGGTGCGCGAGACGTTTACCCGCAAGGTGGAGTCGATCGCGAAGCAGGCTTTCCCCGTGATCAAGAACGTTTTCGAGGCGCGCGGGGAACAGTACAAGAATATCGTGGTGCCCTTCACGGACGGCATCCGCTCCTATAACGTGGTGACGAACTTGGAGCGGGCCTACCGCTCGGAGGGCGAGGATCTGGTGCGCTCCTACGAGAAAGCGATCATGCTGGCGCACATCGACGACCTCTGGAAGGAGCACCTACGGGAGATGGACGACTTGAAGCAATCCGTGCAGAACGCGGCCATCGAGCAGAAAGACCCGTTGCTGATCTACAAGTTCGAGTCGTTTAACCTCTTCAAGGTGATGGTGGACAAGGTCAACAAAAACGTGGTCTCCACGTTGATGAAAGGCCAGATCCCGTTTGCCGCGCCGGAGGAGGTGAAGCGCGCCGAGGAACGCCGCACCGACATGAGCCGGATGCAGGCCGGGCGCTCGGAATCGCCCGTGCCGCAAGCCAACAGGGAACCGCGGAAGGTGGATCCCGTGCGCGTCGGGCCGAAGGTGGGGCGCAACGATCCCTGCCCGTGCGGCAGCGGCAAAAAGTACAAGAATTGCCACGGGCAAGGCGAGTAACCTAAAAATCAAATCATGTCATCACTGTTTATCAACTGGGATGTTAACCCGGAGTTGTTGAAGCTGGGCGCCATCTCGATCCGCTACTACGGCTTGCTGTTCGGGCTGGCCTTCCTGTTCGGCTACAAGATAGAGGAAAAGATGTTCAAGTCCGAGAACTTGCCCGCGAAGTGGCTGGACAAGTTATGGCTCTACGTGGCCATCGCCACGATCGTCGGCGCTCGCCTCGGGCACTGCTTCTTCTACGAGTGGGACTACTACCGCGATCATTTCCTCGAGATCTTCCTGCCGTTCAGGTATGACGGGGGCTTCCGCCTCACCGGCTTCCAGGGGCTGGCGAGCCACGGGGCGGCCATCGGCATCATCGCCGGCCTGTGGTATTATTCGAGGAAGATAAGCCGGCGCTCGATCCTGTGGATCCTCGACCGGGCGGTGGTACCCATCGCGCTGGCCGGCTTTTTCATCCGGATGGGCAACTTGATGAACTCGGAGATCATCGGCCTGCCGACCGACCTCCCCTGGGGCTTCCGCTTCGTGAACGCCCACGGGGTGGCCGACCCGCTGACGCCGCGTCATCCCGCCCAGTTGTACGAGGCGCTCTGCTACCTCGCGAGCTTCGGCGCGCTCGTCTACCTCTACTGGCGGACGCGGGTGAAGGAGCGGGAAGGCTTCCTGTTTGGCATGTTCCTGATCTTGATCTTCACGTGTCGCTTCTTCATCGAATTCCTGAAAGAGAACCAGGAGGATTTTGAAGCGACGATGCTACTGGACATGGGACAAGTGCTAAGCGTCCCGTTTATCTTGACGGGCTGCATCGCGATCTGGTATAGCAAATTCAAACAAACGGTCACGTCGCGGAAAGCGCTCTCGCTGGTGCTGGTCGGCGTGATCCTGTATAGCCTTTTCTGGACGCTCGGCACGCTGGGCCTCACCGGGGTGATGTGGGAGTGGGGGATAACGACGGGCTTGCTCTTGTCCTACCTCTTGTTTCTCCTCGGCTTGTCGGACTTCGGCGCGCGGGCGGACAAGGCGGGCAAGGAGGCCACCGGCCGCTTGA
>JAISAV010000139.1 GCA_031266545.1 Odoribacteraceae bacterium
AGAGCCGTCGAGAAAATCATCGCGGAACACGGGGCCACGCTAAACCTGTACCCCATCAGTAACAAGCAGGCCATACTCGTCGACGGCGACCGGGTCGAGGTCAAGGAACAGTGAACGAAAAAAGATGATTTCATTTTTTATCCCGAACCCAGATTAAACAGTTTCTTAGATGTTACAAAATAATTTGTACGCCCACCTGATAGCCAAGATAAACTTGTTGCAACCTTGATGTACCCCAACCTTTCCAAAGGGGATGACCCGGGAAAAGGTTTACATTCTTTAAATTATTCGTCTGCATATAGTTCACGGTCGGGCCGCCAAAAATCTCAAAACGCTTGCTTATTTTGAAAGCAGGCATAAGGGCGTAAACGACCCTGAATGTCGTTTCCCTCGAGAAATTACTAATGGTTTCACCGCTTAATTCGTGATTAATCCTTAACCATGATGTTAAGTTGATACGCGCCCCGATGCCGCCTGTACTGACCAACGCGTTCCCTTTTGTCTTGAAATTGTAACCAAGTCCGAGAAGCCCGTACATGTATTTACCACCTGAACGGAAAGTGGCCATCGCGCTGCCCATTTCGTTGTAAGTAACGGAAACACCCATTTCCCCGTTTTTAATCAGGTTTATCAACCCGATAGGGCAGTCGCTATTTTCAGCAACATTGATTAATCCCGCGAATTGTACGCCCGATACATTTTTGGCAACATTCATCAACCCTGCAAATTGAAAACCGTCCACGTCACCCGCGACGTTCGCTAAACCCGCGAACTGCAAGCCTTTCATCTCTTTAGTAGTGTTGGCTAAACCTGCAAATTGTAACCCGCTGTAATTGTTCACGACCGTGTTCAGTAATCCCGAAAACAACATGCCTTCGCCTTCATTGCCCACGCGGTTGTATAGTCCCGCGAACTGCAACCCGCCCGAATGATTTCCGATAACGTTAGCAAGGCTCCCGAAGGTAAGCGCCTTTTCGTTTTCGGAAATGCCGATTAACACGTTAAACGAAAAAACATTGGTGTACCGTGCCGCATTTGCCCCGTTGGTACTTACCGGCGGGACGAGGGTGATTTGTGCAACTGATTGCTTTTCGGGCTGTGCCGATACATTCATGGTTGGCAACATACCGATTCCAACCAAAAGCAAAACGCTTGAATAGAACTTGGTTTTCATGTCCTTGATTATTTTTATGACTGATACGACTTTTGACACGGCAAAATTCAGCACAATTCAAGGCCGCATGAAATTTTTTTGACGAAACCCCGCTTTGCTTATGACGAAACGACATCTTGGACACGTTTATAATTTGTAACTTTGCCAAACGAAAGATGAAGCCATCTTTCTGAAACAACTGGTACACGCGCTAAAATGATTCATTTTGAAAACGTTTCTATTTAAAAACTTCCAGCAGTTCATCTTTTTGCTTTGGGTGCTGCTGTTTTTTGCACTTTTCATCCAGTTTCTCCCGCAAACATCGGTCGCGGAGGCGTTCATCGTACCGTTGCTGTTCCTTGCTTGTGCCTACCCGCTCACCACGTATTTGAGCAAAAACCTGTTACGAAAGGCGATAGTAAGGAAGGGCACGGCCATATTCGCCGTTTGGTTTTTCTTGTTTTCGGTGCTTGTCGGTTTTCTTTTCTTCTGCTGTTCGTTCTTGTTCGTGATTTTGGAAAACGAGGGATATTTCCCGGGTACACCTTTATTCTCGCGCGAAGAATATTTCTTCTACAACCTGTTGGTTTTTATCACGGTCGGGATATTTATCAACCTGTGTTTTTGCGGGCTGCGTTTTTTTGAAGAAAACCTGAAAATGCAAAAATCACTTCTCGAGACACAATTGCAAACGCTTCAAAACCAAATCACGCCACACTTCATGTTTAACGTGCTAAACCATATTCATGTCGTGATGCAAAGTGACGTGGACTTGGCCTCATCGCTACTGGTAAAGTATGCCGAGATATTGCGCTATCAACTGTATAGCGGCAAAAAAGAAGCTATCCCCGTGGAACAGGAGGTACAGTTCCTGAAAGATTTCGTGGATATCGAGAAAATCCGCTGGGAAGACAAGTTGAACGTGCAATGTTCGTGGAAAATAGAGAACGGGAAAAAAGAAATCGTGCCTTTACTCTTGATAACGTTTGTTGAAAACGCTTTCAAACACGTGTCCCGTGAAACGGCAGGGAAAGGTTTTGTAAAGATTGACCTCGAGCAAAAAGGAAACACGATTTGTTTAGAAGTGAAAAATTCAAAATCAACATTCCCCGCCAAAAAGCGACATTCAGGCTTGGGATTGAAAAATACACGGGAACGGTTGGACATTCTTTATCCCGATGCTTATTCGCTATCCGTGGAAGAAACGGACGCGACCTATTATTCAAGATTAACAATCAAGGCTTAGATTATGGCAGATATGATAAAACAAACGGAAATACGCCCGCTAAAATGCCTGGTGGTAGATGACGAGCCGGTCGCCGTGAAAGGCATTGTCGCCTATATCGAAAAACTGGATTTCCTGGAAACCGCGTCAACTTGTTCTTCGGCGTTGGAAGCCGCGGAAGTCCTTAAAAAGGAAGAAATAGACTTGATGTTTTTAGATATAAACATGCCGTATCTTTCAGGGCTTGAATTCTTGGAATCGTTGGACAAAGCGCCGATGACTATCCTTACTACCGCTTATTCCGAATATGCTTTGGAAGGTTATCGTCTGAATGTTGTTGATTATCTCTTAAAACCGATTTCTTTTCAACGATTCTTTCAGGCAGCCATGAAAGCACGGGAAATATTCAAGTCTCAAGTGCTGCTAAAAAAGAACAAGGAAGATGCTTCTACCGACGACATGTACGTGCGGCAGGGCGATTCATTCAAACGGATCGCGTGGGAAGATATTTTGTACGTGGAAGGCATGCAAAACTATTTGAAACTGTATTTCAAAGACGAAACGTTGGTCATTCATCAAACCATGTCTTCGTTGGAAGAAATATTGCCGAAAGACGCGTTTTTCAGGATACACCGCTCGTTTCTCGTCAACATTTCACGTATCGACACCATCACGGGCGGGCGGATTTTCATCCACGGGAAAGAACTTCCAGTATCCAGGCCGAAGAAAGAAGAACTGCTGAAAACGGTAGTCTACAAGAATTTGATCAGCAAGTAAGACCAGTCGCGCGACAATTCGCATAAACCGGGTGCACGCGAGAATCCCCCCGCTTTCCCGGTAAGGGGACGCGGGGGGATTTACGCGTTTCGGGCGGTGTTATATCACTTCACGACGCTGACAAACACCACGGCGGCGCCGTTTTGCTGGCCTGCCTTTAAGGTCTCGACAAGCGTCCCGTCCTCCTTGAAGCGGTAGATATCCTGGCCCATTTGCTGGGTCAGGAAGACCTCGTCGGTGAGGGGGTTTATCGCCAACTTGTAGGCGAACATCACTTCATCGATATCGGTGGTAAAATCGCTTACCGATTTATCGGCGATGGATATCTTTTTAAATTCACTCTCGCCATAGGTCCAGCCTGTCGTGGCCGCCCCGTACACGTAATTCTTGCCCGCCACGATATTCTCGACCGGCACGTCGAGCGTGGTCACTTGCTTCGTGGCCGGGTCTAACACGTGGAGGTTGGCGGGAGTGGCGCTCCCCACGGAGGCCGTGTTGAAATACAACTCGCCGTTGCCCGCGTTCACGATGTACACGGGGTTGGCGGGAACGGTGATGGTTCCCGTTTCGGTAAACTGCGCGATGTCCACGATCGAGATGGTATTCCCCGTGCCTTGCCCCGAGTTGCAGATATACAGCGACTGCCCGAACGCGCGGATGCCTTCCGAGAAAGTCCCGGTAAGGCCGGTCACCCGCGGGGTACGCGACAGCGTGTCGATGCACGCCACGGCTCCCGGGTAGAGGGAGACGTACACGTTGCCCTCGCGCGCGATCAGGCGGCGGGGCTGCTGGGGGACAGTCCCCAGGGTGATCGGGATATCCTGAACGGTCTCGCCCGTGGCGGGGTTGATCACGCGCACGAGGCCGCCGGTGGCGGAGGTACCCGTGATGGCGCAGTACATCTTGGAGCCGTAGATCAGCAGGTCGTTGGGAGTCTCGGCGTAGTTCTTGAGGCGTCTCTCCTCGTTCCGTGCGAACTTGTTGGTCTCCGCGTTATAATCGAAATAAGCCAGTTGCCCGTTGGCGCCGTTCATCATTCCTTCCGAGAGGACGTACATGCCGAGGAGCGCCGTCTTGCCCATCGTCACGGAGGTGCCGTCGCTCATGTGAAACGTGATCTTCCCGCCGACGTCCACGATGCTGACGATCGACGGCCCGCCCTCGGCCTTCACGCCGGTATTCACGTCGCCGAGGCGCCAGTAGCCGTCGACGATCCGCGGCGAGACGCCCTCCTGTCCCGTTGACTTCTTCTCGGTATCGACGCCGTCGACGAACCAGTTCCCGTTGGCGCCGATGGTCATGACGGGGGTATGGCCGCTCGTGACCAGCAGCTCGGTGCCGTCGGAGAAGGTAATCTTGGAGCCGCCGTCCGCGTCGACGATGGAGGTGACGGTCAGCTTGTCCTGAAGCGCTTGCAGGAGCGACTGGTAAGTCGCCAGCAGGTCGGCCTGACGCGCTTGTTCCTCGCGCAACTCGTCGTACTTCTTGTTTAAATCGTTGATATCATCCCTGTAGCAACCGTTGAGCGACAGGGCCAGTGCCAGTAAAAATGTTATTCTTTTCATGTTGGGTAGATTTATTTGTTCATGGAAACTTCCGGCAATCGCAAGCGCGGGAAACGTTTCATGCCGTACTCGAACGCCCCGCAAAGCAGGCCCGTGTAGACCAAGTCCCCGAGCACGGTGCCCTTGAGGAACGGGAGGCCCGCCGCGTAACACGCCATCAAGCCGCCGGGAGTCTTCGGGTACGCGTCCATCGTGATCCACGCGCCGAAGTTCGACACGAGGAAGAAGATGGCCGACGCGCCCAGCGCCGCCGCGATCAGGTTATACACGCGCACCCGCTTCAACGCGTACATGCCGAACAGCGCGATCAGCGCGAAGGCCGCGAACGTGAACAGCGAGCCGCCGTAGAACCAGACGAAGTGATCGAAATATCGCGCGTACACCGTGTTATTCAATATCACGTCGCTGATCCACATGGAGGCGATGGGGATAATAAACGCCCAGTAGCGTCTACTGTAGTAGGCAGCGCCGAACAACGCCATGCCCCCGATCGGGGCGAAGTTGGCCGGGCGCGGGATCAGGCGAGTCATGGCCGCCAGCAAGATGATCCCGGTGATCACGCCGAAGCGCAGGTTGATTTTTTGTTTGTCCATTTTGCTTGGTTTTAAGGTAAAAATGGGGGGACTATTCCCGGGGAACAGCCCCCCGCGCTAAACTAATGATCCAATCTATCTAATTTAAGGTTGTTTCGTGAAGTTGCCGTCGACGAGGTCTTGGTACGAGGGATTATAGGCGTTGTCGGCGGTAGTCCAGTCCCCCGCCGCGAACGACGCGAGGGCGTTTCGCAGGCCGGAGTAATCCACCAGCGCGCTGTTGTACCGTATGTCGACGGCCTTGACGCTGGCGAGCGAGGCGAGATCGTCGAGGCTCGTCAATTTCGTGTTGCGGTAAGCCGCATTGGAGCTGTAGCCCTTGATGCTTAGCGTGCCGCCGATCGAGACGAGCGCGGGCAGCGGGAGGCTCTCCCACGAGCTGGCCGCGTAGCCGGTGGAGAGGGTGCAGTTGCCGTCGATCGCGGCGAGGAGCGGCAGGCTGCCCTTCCACGCGTTGGCGCTCGCGGTCAGCTCGCCGACGCGCGTCAAGCGCGGGAGGATCGCGAGATTAGGCAGCGCGAGCGTCCCGGAGACCTCCTCGAGGTCGGGCAGGGTCACCGACGCGCCGCCGTGGTTCAGGTTGGCCGCACCGACTTTTTTAATACCGCTGATGACGAAGTCTATCCCGGCGGAGCCGTTGACGAACATGTTCAGGTTCTTCAGCTCGCCCATGCCCGCGCAGTCGACCTGTTTACACGCTTCGAGGTACAGCAGGTCCAGCGCGCTCTCGTTATTGATCAACTGTATTGCTTTCGGCATGGCGTTAAGCGTGATACTTTTCAGTCCCAGCCCGCGGACGTCGATCACCTCGAGCAGGGGCATGTTGACCATCGAGAGCGTCCCCACGATCGCGAGCGACGGGGGAAGCGTGGAGGAGGAGAAGTTTGCGAGGCCGACAGAGCGTATCGCCATCCCCGCGCTGCCGATGGACGCGAGCGATTGCAGGGCGGAGAGGCTCGTCACGTTGGGAAGGTATTCTATGCTCATCTTCCCCCCCACGAACGCCAGCGCGCGCAAGCCCGAAAGGTCGGACAGCTTGACAACGCTACTATAAGAGCCAGCGATGTTCAGGTCGCCTTCCACGCGGGTCAGTTTTTCGAGACCCGCGAGGCTTTCACAATTCTCGCCGATGTTGAGGTATAAAGTGCCCGTGCTGCTCAGCGAGCCATACGCGGTATAATCTTCCGTCGTTGGCATCATCAGTCTCCCGGTGACGGTCGTTAAAGAAGAACAATTTATTCTCCCTTGCACGTTCAAGTCCGCGTCCCCGTTCACGCGGGTTAGCGAGCGGAAATCCGCGCCCTGCCGGGCGGTCGCCGATACCTGCAAGCTCCCGGCGCTTTGCAGCGCGGGCATGCTTACAACATCCGAGGCCGAGGTGATATACACGCGCCCCGCGACCTCCCGCAATTCCGGAAATTCCAAGCCTGCCAGTTTCGTCAGGCTCGAGAAGCTCAGCGATCCGGCCGTTTGCAACTTGGGGACGACGAGAGAGGTCGAGATATTCCTCGAATACCATACCCGAAACTCTCCGCCCACGGCCGTCAACTCGGGGACGTTACAAGTATAAAGCGAGTCGCCGTTCACGCTAAAATTCCCTTTCGTCAACTGCAGCGCGGGGAAGTCGACCGTCTTGGCCGCCGTTGCGTAGAGGGTAAGATCGCCCTTGACTACCTGCAATGCGGGGAAGGTGACGCTCGTCAAGAGCGGCATCTTCGTCGAGTAGGAACTCCCCACGGTGATGTTCCCCGCGCTCTCGAGATTCTCCAGCCCGTCTATATTGCTGCCACCGTACGCCGCGCCGATAGTCAGTGCGTACTTCACGGACTTCAACTTGCTCAAGCCCGCCAGCGATTGAATGGCATCGACATCCGCGGCCGGGGCGATGCTCAGGTTCCCGTTGACGATGCTGATCCCCGCCGCGGCGAACGCGTCAACCTCCGCCTGCGTCGTCAGCGTCGCGTCCCCTTCCAGCGACAAGGGTCGGCGCGTCAGCCGGTAGGCATAAGTCCGTTGTCGCCCGTCGAACGCCGTCACGGTAAACGTCGCGGGACTTTCCCAGTCGGTAATCGACGCGGGATCGGGGCTAATGACCGCGTTCTCGCTCGCGACGACCGCGGGGACAACGCCCTCCAGCGACGCGTTGTCGAGCACGGAGAGCAGGATGCTGTCGGCGCTCACCGCGGCGGGGTATCTCGTCTCGCCCCGCGTCAACGCGAACGAGGCGATATAGTTGTCCTCCCCGCGGAAGGCGCTCTGCTCGTCCTTCCCGCACGAGAGTGTCGCGCAGGCGACGAGGAGCGCGATGATGATTCTATTCATATTTTTCATGTCAGTCATGTTTTACGGTTATTCCATTATCCATTTCCCGTCCAGCAGGTTCTGGAGGGTCGGGTTATACTTGTTCCCCGTGGCGCGCCACGTCTTCACGGAGGCGATCGCGTTCTTCAATCCCTCGTAGGAGACGAGGTTTTTCTGGTTGGTCACTGTCGCAGAGGGGACGCTCGCGAGCGCGGCGAACATGTCGAGGTTCGTCAGCCCGTTGTAAGTGGTGCTGCCGGAGACGGTCAGGCTGCCGCCGATGCTTTCGAGGCTCCCGAAATCGACCTCCGACGGCGCGGGCTGGCTCTCCGAGTAACACGTGAACGAGAAATTCCCCTCCACCGTCTTCAGCTTCGGCAACGCGATTTTATTCCCATCGTAGAAGTAGATCGTCGCGTTGCCGGTCAACCGCGTCGCGTCCGGCAAGCTCGCGCTCTCGCAGCTGGAGATGCTCAGGGTATTGATCGTGGTAAACCCCGCGATAACTCCATGCCGGACACTTGAGAGACCCAGCGTGTTGCTGATCGTTCCCGTCCCCTCTATCCTGATCGAGTCGACGCTGGAGAGGTTGAGGTAGTCGACGGTGACGGCGCGGAGATCGAGGTAGTGCAGCTTCGCCGACGACGGGACGTTGATCCTGGTCGCCGCACGCAACGCGGGCAGCGACAGGGTTTCCAGCGCAGTCAAATTTGTCGCGGTCAAGGTGCCGACCCGTTCCAGCAGCGGCAGGTCGACGCGCGCGGCCGCCGCTCCCGACAGCGTCAGCGTCGTGGCGCTCGTCAGCGCGGGCAGGTTGAAGTACGCGGCCGTCGCACCCGTCAGCGACAGCGTCGTGGCGCTCGCCAGCGCGGGCAGGTCAAAGCTCATGTACTTCGCCCCCGACATCGTCAGCGACCCGACGGTCTCCAGCGCGGGCAGTTCAATCTCCAGCGTGTTGGCGTTGCTGGCGGTGAACGCGCCCGCGCAGGTTTTCAGCGCGGGGAGGAGGATCTGCGAGGCGCTGATGGATAACGAGACGGCCCCCGCCGCCTCCAGCTTGGGCAGCGAAAACGCGTTCACTCTCCAAACGGTATTGGTCAGTTGCAACGTCCCCCCCACCCGCTTCAGGTTCGGGAAATCGAAACCGTTATCCAGCGTGGAAGCGTTCTGTGCCGAGAGGTTCTTTCCCACCACTTCGAGGTCGGGGCATTGCAGGGAGTACTGCGACCCGAAGCTGGCCGACAGGTTCACCTGGCGCAGGCGGGGGAAGACCACCCACTTGTAGGCCGCGCTGATGGTGATGCTCCCGGCCTCTTCGAGGTTCTCGAAGGCCAGCGTCTCGCCGTTGACGCGGTTATTGATAACGAGATCGTACTCCACCCGCTTGAGGGCGGCCAGCGCGGCGGTCGACGAGATGGAATCCTCGCCGGAGGCGCGTCCGATGATCAGGTTCCCGTTGATGGCCGTGACGCCGAGGGCAGCGAACGCGTCCACGTCGGCCTGCGTCTCCAGCGCGACGTCTCCCTCGTGCACGACGTTCGCGAGCCTTGGTACGTAGAGGTAAACGCGCCGCGCGCCGCTGTACGAGACCACCGCGAACTGCTGTTCTCCCCTCCAATCATGGATGCTCGCCGGATCGGGATATATCGCGGCGCGCTCGCTCAGCCGCACGGTGGCCACGGCCCCGTACAGCGACGCGCCCTCGCGCAACGGCATGACGATGGTGTCGTCCTCGAACACCCCCGGGTACGTGGCCCCGTCCATCGTCAGGGCGAAGGAGGTGATGTAATTGTCCGTCCCGCCGAACGGGTCGGTAAAGTCATCCTTGCAGGCGGCGAGGAAAACCGCCGCGATGACGAGTAAATAGTTTCTTATCTTCATTTTATTCCTTGTTATCCTTGTTATCATGGTAAAAAATTTTTCAAACGGCTTGCAACTCGTGTTGCAACCCCCAAACCAACCGGTTTGGCACTTGCTCCACGCGTAGCAACCTTTAATTCGCCCGGTGAATTCATTGCAAGTGCATGTCCACGGCCACGCCGGTATCCGTGGAGATCTCTCCCAGCCCGCCCGCGGTGGCGTTCATGCCTGTTTGCACCTTGACGAAGTCGATATACTTCAGGTTGGCGGGCGAGCCGTCGACCTGCACCGCGTCCTCGATATAAAAACCGGCGCGGGAGTTGATGTTATCCACGTATCCCCAGTCGTAACCGATGCTGGTGATGATGCCGCCCTCCTGCACGGTGGGTAGCAGGCACGTCGCGACGAACGTCACGCGGTCGCCCGCGATGAAATTCGGGTACTTGGTGACGTCGAACGCCAGCGGCGTGCCCGCGCCCGCGTTTTTAAAGTTGTCGACCCACAGGATGCCGGCGCCCTTCGGGCGGAAGTAGGTGAGGGCGTAGCGCGCGATGTGGTTGCTCGTCCCGTACTCGCTTCCCTTCAGCTCGTACCACGTGTCGTCGGGCAGCCCGTTCCCGTTCTCGTCCTGCATCACGTAAACGATGCCCGGCTCGCTCCACCCGGCAAAGGCGTTACCGACGATCTGCAAGTCGGGTTGACTCGCCACGTCCTCCACGCTATGATCGAAGCCCACGACGACGTAGCCACCAAACGCGCCGATCGAGAAAGCATAACTACTGCCGTCCGAGGCGAGACACGTCTTGGTGGCCCTGTCCGTCATATCCTGCTCCGTCGTGCCCGCGACGATGCTGACGTGTTGCCCCGGCGCCTGCACGAAGGCGTATGCCTTGTCGGCTACCGCCCGGCTCGCGGCGGTCGGGAGTCGGCGGTAAGTCCCCTCCGGCGCGACACATTCCACCGCGACCTCGGCAGAGACGCTCGTCCCGTCGTCAGTGGCCGTCACCTTCACTTGATAAACGCCGCGCGCGGCGGGCGCGAACGTGAAGAACTCGCCGGTGGCGGGCTGCACCGCGCCATCGACCTCCCACCGGTAGACGGCGTTGTCGCTGATCAATGTCTTAACGGGGACAAGCGCGAGCCGGCGACCCTCCGGCACGCTCAAGCGGACGGGACGATCCGCGGCGGAGCGGTAATAGCCGTCATCGAAGAAGAGCGCGGGCAACGGTTCGGGCAGCAGCGTGACCGAGGCCGAGGCCAGCGTCTTCCCGTCCTCGTTGGTCGCCGAGAGGATGACGTTGTAGACGGTGACCTCGGCCTGATTGAACAGCAACACGGAATCCGTGCCGATGACCTTCCCGTCCATCATCCACGCGTAGGTCACGCCGTCGGGGTTCTCCACGTCGGGGACCAACGGCGTGTCCGCGCCCGTGAACCCGGCGAAGGACTCGCCTAACTTCAGTCGCGGCGGCAGCTTGTCGGCGACGGTCAATTTTACCTGCGCCTCCGCCGATCCGTTGTCCGCGTCCACGCGGAAGGTCAGGAAATACTCGCCGAGCTTCTCGCCGCGGAAGGCGAGGAGCGTGTCCGCGGCGATAATCTTCCCGTCCAGCTTCCACGCGTAGACGGGGTTGACGGCGTTCGTTACCCCGGCCGAGAGGGTGATCTCGCGACCGATCTTCACCTTGTACTCTCCCGTCCCGTCGCTAAACGCGATGGCGGGCGAGCCAATCTCCGGCAACTCCCGCTGCTCGTCCGCGCAGGCGCAGGCGAGCGCCGCGAGGAGCGCCGGGAACAAATACTTCATCATTTTCTGCTTCATAATTAATTAGATTTATAGATCAGACAATTTCTTTCGCGTGAACGCGATATGCGCCGGGACGTCCCCCGTCGTCACCTCCCACTTCTTCTTGCCGTCAGGCGAGAAGCAATAGAGCGTCCCCGGCGTCACGTAATCCTTCGCGTCCGTCACGTAAATATCCCCCGTCGCCGGGTGCACCGCCAGCCCGTAAGGCACCGCGATCCCCCGCTCCGTGCCGTCCGTGATAAACCCGCGCGAGACGATCGACTGCGTCCTCGTGTTCACGATCGCGTAGGAGACCGTGTTCCTGCTCGTCAAGTTGCTCCACTCGGCGCTAATAACGTAAAGCGAATCCCCGCGCAACGCCACGTTACTGGCGGGCAATTGCAGGTTCTTCGTCACCAGGTCGTTCGGGCCGATGATATAAGTCGTCGAGTGCACGCCCTTGTAATCCCCGCGCGAGGTCGCGTAAATATTCCCGTGATTGTCCAGCCGCAGCCGGTGCAGGTTAATCCCGACCACGATCCTCCTCGTCTCCTTGAACGATGCCAGGTCCACCACCGACACCGTGTTATCGTAATCCGGCACCCGGTACCCCCCCGAGTTCGCCACGTACAACTTCCCGTCGCGCACCACCATCTCCTCCGGTTGATACCCCACCGCGCACGTGTCCGTCACGGCCAGCGACAGCGTGTCCAACCGCGCCACGTACCCCCGCCGCGCGTTAGGATCCACCTCCACCGCCCCCGCGTACGAGCTAACGTAAGCGTGCCCCCCGTCAAACGCGATGTACCGGCAATTCGGGATCGAGATCGTGGCCACGTGCCGCGCCGTCCCCGCGTCCATCACCTCCACGAGGTGCGAGCAATTAACGACCGCGTACAACTTCCCCCCGTAAATCTGGAGATCATTCCCCACGTCCCCCAGCCCCTTCACCACGCCGGGATTCCGCGTCGGGAAGATATTCAGCGAATACTCCCCCGACCCCTGGTCGAAATAATCGAGCGACGCCTTGTTACTCCCCATGTTCCCCTCGTTCAGCAGGAAAAACCCCTTCACCTCCCCCTCCTCCCCCGGCGCCACGGGCGTGACGGTGGGCGGGATCGCCGCGTCGTCCCCCTCCCGGCAAGCGCTGAAACAGGCCAGGCCGAACAGCGCGCCCGCGAGATAAATCTTGATACTCGTCTTCATGTCATTCATGTATTAAATCGTGATACCTAACTTGACGTAAACATTCGTGCCCGGCATCGGGTACCACCGCACCACCTCGTACTGCTGGTTGAAGAGGTTATTCACCTCCACCGTCACCCTCGCCTCGCCCCCCCGCCGGCGGACGCTCCTCGACACCGCGAGATCGCTCGTGTACCACGGCTTCACGTGATTCTCGGGGATATTGGCGCTCGCGGAATACCGCTCGCCCGTGTAGATAAAACTATACTTGAACTCCCACGTCCCGTACCCGCCGCCGAGCACCAGCGAGGCGGCGTGCCGGGGGATGTACGGGATCTGCCCCCCGTGAAACTCGCTCCCGGGATTCGTCAGGTCTCGCGCCCGCTGGAACGTGTAATTCACGAGCGCGTCCAGCCACCAGCGCTCCCCGCCCCGCCACGAGCGCTTCACGGCCACCTCCGCCCCGCGCACCTCCACGAACCCGAGATTCATCATCGTCCACCGGAACTGGTTCGACGTCGGCATCGCGACGATCTTGTCCGTCACCTCGTTATAATACACGTCCACGCGCACCGCCACGTGCCCGCCGCCGGCCAGCGCCCGGGCGAACGTCACCCCCGCGTCGACCTGCGTCGTGTACTCGGGGTTCAAATTCTTGTTCCCGATAAAAGTATAATACAGGTCATTAAACGTCGGCACGCGAAACACGCGCTTGTAGAAAACCCGGAAATTCGCGCCCCGCTCCCCCCACGGCTGCCACGACGCCGCCACGGTCGGCGTGAACTTCCGCCGGTCGGGCGCCGCCGCGCCGTCCCCCCGCGCCGTCTCGCGCGTGAACGTGCCCAGCACGCTCGCCTGCGCGCTGAAACGCGGCAACTGCACGGCCGTCGCCGCCGCCGCGAGCGCCGTGTACCGCCGCGGGTAGACGAAATCGAACAGGTCGGCGTCCAGCGCGTTCCACTGGAAATCGGCCGACAGGCTCGCGCTCCACCCCTCGACGAGCGTCACGCGGTGCGCCGACGAGAGATACACCTCCCGCTGCCGGTACCGGTTATCGATGTACATCGTCGTCACGTCCAGCCGCGGGTCCGAGCGGTAATGCAGCTCGTTATACCCCCACTTCGCGTTGAACTGCACGTCGTACCGCGGCCCCACGCTCGCCCGCGCGGAAGCCTGCGCGAAGAGATCAAGATCCCGCTGCCAGTCCTGGTGGCTGAACTTGCCCGGCTCCTCGCGCACCGCCGCGCCGGGGTACCCCCGCTCCGAGTGATAGAGATAAACCCTCGCCTTCCAGTCGCCGCCCCTGAACTTGCCGAACAGCCCCGGCTCCACGCGCAAGGCCCGCACCTCGCCGTTCCGCCGCGTCTCGGTGGTATCGTACCCGTTCTTCTGCCGGTACGAGAACTTGTAGCGCCCCGTCGTGTACACGTACCCGGCGCCCAGCGACGAGGAAAGCCCCTCCCCCAGCCGCCGTTCCCACGTCACCGCGGGATTGACCGTCCCGAACGACCCGCCCTTCACGCTCGCCCGCGCGTTAAACCCCTTCCCCTCGTCAAACGTCGGCACGCGCATCGTCAGGTACACGGCGCTCGCCGACGCGAAATCCCTCGCCGTTTGCAACGTCGCGCTCTTCTGCCCGTTGTACAGCGACACCGCCTCCACGTTATCCAGCGAGAACCGCCCGAGATCCACCACCCCGTTCTGCGCGTTCCCCAGCTCCACACCGTCGTAGAAAACGCCCACGTGATGGCTCCCCATCGCGCGGACGTTCACCGTCTTCAGCCCCCCGATCCCCCCGTAATCCTTCACCTGCACCCCGGCAAAATACCGTATCGCGTCCGCCACCGAGAACGCGCTCAACCGCCGCAACTCCTCCCCCGCCAGCACCTGCACGGGCACAACCTCCCGCGCCGCCCGCGTCCCGAGCACCGTCACGCCGTCCAGCACGCGCGCCCGCGTCGTGTCGACGCCCGTCGCCCCGGCGCGCGACGCCACCGCCGCGCAAAAGATAAAAAACAAAAATCGCTTCATTCAACCTGGTTAAAGCGGCCCGCGCGAAACAAAACGGAAAACGAAAGCGAAAAGGACGGCGCGAAAACACGATACCCGCCCCCCGGCGCGTTCCCCGGCCCCATTCCTCGAAAGCCCGGTAACTACATTTCTTTGGCAGGTCTTCTGACTTACTCCATCACCCGGGCGTCCTTCCCAT
>JAISAV010000143.1 GCA_031266545.1 Odoribacteraceae bacterium
CGGGACAAGTCCAATGACGAATGATGAATGACGAGACAAGAATCACGGGATAAGAGATCTGATCATCGTGAAGATATTAACAACAAATAGTTTAACTGACTTTCATCTGTCTTAAAGACGCCTTTTCCCCTGCCCTTTGATCCGCGACGGCAAAACGAGGGAGCAACAGGGGGAAGGTTTTTTTTAATTACGAATTACGAATTACGAATTACGGGGGGAATGTCGTCAAGTTAAGCAAAACCAGTTTCCGCCCGGCGTAGGTTCCAGCGTGATGCCGTCAAGTTAAGGAATAAGGAGCTATAAGTTAACAGGATAATAAGGTAATGTGTCATTTCCTGATTTAGGTTGACTATTGTCTTGTCCTACCATAGGTTGACAGCAAAAAGTGCCAAAATTATGCCAAGAAGAGTAATCACGTACTACCGGTACAGTCTTTGCTTTAAGCAGACAGTGGTAGAAGAATTGAAGAACGGTCTTAGCGTGTCGGAAGTTCAGCACAAGTATGGTATTCGTAATAGTTCCACCATAACCCGTTGGGCGAAGTCGCTAGGCGCGGGATCATTATTAAACGAAGTAATTCATGTAAAGATGAGAAACGAGACAGACGAGTTAAAACGCCTAAAAAAGGAAGTGCAGCGCTTGAAGATAGCGTTGGCAGACAAGACCCTCGCGCACGACGCGCTGGAAAGTTTACTTGAGGTAGCCGGCATTGACGTGGCCGCCTTAAAAAAAACACCGTGCGTGCGCGATCCAGCATTGTTCCGGACAACACGAGCACCCCGTGAACCGGCTATGTCATCACTTCGGGTTAAGCCGCAACGGTTACTACAAGCACCTGGCCACGAGCGTGAAAACCAGCGTGATGAACGCTGACGTGATTTCCCTGGTCATGCAAGAACGCCGCCGCCAGCCCCGGATAGGTGGTAGGAAGCTTTACCACCTGTACTCGGGCGTGCTCCATGACCTGTCCCCCCGCCTGGGCCGCGATAAATTTTTCGACTTGCCGCGTTCCCGCGATTTACTGGTTCCCCGCAAGCGAAGCTCCACGCGGACGACGAACAGTTATCACCGGTTTCACCGGTATGGCAACTTGCTAAAAGAGATGCAGGTGAACCGTCCATGCCAGGCGTGGGTAGCCGACATCACCTACTTGCGTCTCGGTCAAGGTTTCGCTTACCTGTCGTTGCTAACGGATGATTATTCTCGCAAGATCGTGGGGTGGCAACTATCTCGTGGCCTGGGTATCGAGGGCCCGCTGGAGGCGTTAAAACAGGCCCTGTCACGCGTTCGCGACACGACCGGCCTGGTGCATCATTCAGACCGCGGCATACAGTATTGCAGTAATCCTTACACGGAATTGTTGCTGGGACGAGAGATCAGGATCAGCATGACGGAAGAAAATCACTGCTACGAGAACGCGAAAGCCGAGCGTGTAAACGGCATCCTAAAAGACGAGTACATGCTGGATAGCACATTCGATAGTTTCGAGCAGGCACGCCGGGCTTGTACTCACGCTATAAAGATGTATAACACGAGGCGACCTCACCAGGCGTTAGATTATAACGTGCCCGAGGAGGTGCACAAGATCGCCTGAATCCCCCCCTCCCTAGTTCCAATCGCCCCGCGGGGCGACGGGAACTAGGGAGGGGGGGAGGAGTGACTAAAGAAAAAATGAACAAACTAAAATCAATAGAAACTGTCAA
Organism: Odoribacteraceae bacterium; assembly: GCA_031266545.1. Lineage (GTDB taxonomy): Bacteria > Bacteroidota > Bacteroidia > Bacteroidales > Marinifilaceae > JAIRKS01. Next base: position 1,704 of record JAISAV010000143.1, read on the forward strand.
CTTTTTTCAGGACGTGACACATTAGCGCGCCTCTCACACCTCGCGGCGGAGGCGGGCGACGGGGATGTCGAAGACTTGCCGGTACTTGGCGATGGTGCGGCGGGCAATCTGGTAGCCGCGGGCGTTGAGCAGGTCGGCCAGTTCGTCGTCGGTGAGGGGTTTGTGCTTGTCCTCGCCGTCGACGAGTTCCTTGAGGGCGTTCTTGATCTCGCCGGTGCTCACCTCCTCGCCGGAGCTGGTGGTCATGCTGCCGGAGAAAAAGCGCTTGAGGGAGTAGATCCCGAACCACGTTTGCACGTGCTTGGAGTTGGAGACGCGCGAGATGGTGGAGATGTCCAGCCCCGTGAGGTCGGCGATGTCGCGGAGGATCATCGGCTTGAGGCGGTTCTCGTCGCCGGTCAGGAAGAAAGCTTTTTGAAACTGGACGATGGCCGTCATCGTGGCCATGAGGGTGTTGTTGCGCTGTTCCACGGCCTCGATAAACGAGCGGGCGGAGGTCAGCTTGTACTTGACGAAGGAGGCGGCCTCCCGGCGTTCCTTTTCCGAGTGGCCCTCCCGGTACTTCTCGAGCAGGTGGAGGTAAGCCTTGTTGACGCGCAGGACGGGGAGATCCCCGGAGTTCAGCGTGAGTTGCAGTTCCCCGTCCACGATGTCGAGCAGGAAGTCGGGGATGATCTTCTCGGCTCCCGGCGCGGAGAGGTCGGCGGTACCCCCTCCCGGTTTCGGGTTGAGTTTCAGTACCTCGTCGATGGCCTCCTTCAGCGCGGCCTCCTCGATCTTGAGGCGCTTGGCGACGCGCTCGTAGTGCTTGCGGGAGAACTCGTCGAAACACTCTTCCAGCATGGCGCGGGCGTTGCGGAGGGCGGGCGTGGCGTTTCCCTTGCGCCTCAGTTGCAGGAGGAGACATTCCCGCAGGTCGCGCGCCCCCACGCCGGCCGGGTCGAAGTGCTGGATCACTTGCAGGAGCGCGAGGAGTTTTTCCCCGGTGACGGTGATCCCCGCGCCGAAGGCGAGGTCGTCCTCGATGTTCTCGAGGTCGCGGCGCAGGTAGCCGTCGTCGTCGATGTTCCCGATGATGTACTCGGCCACCTTGCGGTCCATCTCGTCGAGGTGCTGGAGGCCGAGTTGCGCGAGGAGGCTCTCGCGGAAGGAGATGCCGCCCGGCAGGGTGAAGTCGCGCGCCTCGTCGTCCCGCGAGGTGTTCGAGGCGGAGAGGCGGTAGCCCGGGATCTCGTCGTCGTCGCTGATGTAGTCCTCTATCGAGAACTCGTCGTCGGTGGTGGCGTTATCGTTGTCGTCGTTCGCCTCGTCGTATCCCGGTTCCTCTTGCTCGTAATCGGTGGTCTCGCGCTGTTCCTCGCCTTCTTCCAGCATGGGGTTGGATTCCAGTTCTTCCTTGATCCGTTGTTCGAGCTGGTAGGTGGGGATTTCCAGCAGCTTGATCAACTGGATTTGCAGCGGGTTGATCCTTAATCCCAGTTTTTGTTGTAGACTTTGTTTAAGCACGGCGGGCGATTGAGGGGGTGAGGGTTAAAATTCGGCGTTCTTGGGCGTTCGCGGGAAGGGGATCACGTCGCGGATGTTGCCCATGCCGGTGACGAAGAGCAGGAGCCGCTCGAATCCCAGCCCGAAGCCGCTGTGGACGGCCGAGCCGAAGCGCCGCGTGTCGAGGTACCACGACAGGTTTTCCGCGGGCACGCCCAGCTCGTTCATCCTCCGGAGCAGCTTGTCGAGGCTCTCCTCCCGTTGCGATCCGCCGATGATCTCCCCGGTCTGCGGGAAGAGCACGTCCATGGCGGCGACGGTCTTCCCGTCGGGGTTCTGCTTCATGTAGAAGGCCTTGATGTCGGCGGGGTAGTCGGTCAGGATCACGGGGCGCTTGAAGTGTTTTTCCACGAGGTAGCGCTCGTGCTCGCCCTGCAAATCCACGCCCCAGCGGTCGACGGGAAACTGGAACTTGCCGTTCTTGTTCGGCTTGCTATTCCTTAATATATCGATTGCCTCCGTGTAGGCGAGCCGCTCGAAGGGGCACGCGAGGACGAATTGCAGTTTCTCGATCAGGTTCATGGAGCGTTCCGCGGCCGGGCGGTCTTTCTCCTCCTCTTGCAGGCGGCGGGCGAGGTAGTCGAGGTCGTCGGCGCAGCGCTCGAGGGCGACCCGGATCAGGTGCTTGAGGAAGTCCTCGGCGAGGTCCATGTTATCGCGGATATCGTTGAAGGCGACCTCCGGCTCGACCATCCAGAACTCCGCGAGGTGGCGCGTCGTGTTGGAGTTCTCGGCGCGGAACGTGGGGCCGAACGTGTAGATCTTGCCCAGCGCCATCGCGCCCAGCTCGCCCTCGAGTTGGCCGCTGACGGTGAGGTTGGTGGCCCGCCCGAAGAAATCCTGCCGGTAGTCGACCTCCCCCGTTTCCGTCAGCGGGGGGCGGGCGGCGTCGAGCGTGGTCACGCGGAACATCTCGCCCGCGCCCTCGGCGTCGGAGGCCGTGACGAGCGGCGTGTGCAGGTAGACGAAGCCGCGGGCGTTAAAGTAGTCGTGTATCGCGAAGGCCATCGCGTGGCGCACGCGGAAGATGGCCCCGAAGAGGTTCGTGCGGAAGCGCAGGTGAGCGTTCTCGCGGAGGAACTCGAGGCTGTGCTTCTTGGGCTGGATCGGGAATTTCTCCGGGTCGGCGTCGCCCAGCACCTCCAGTTCGCGGGCTTGTATCTCGGAGGATTGGCCGCTACCGGCGCTCGCCACCAGCACGCCCTTGACGCGGAGCGCCGCTCCCGTGGTCACGCGGCGCGTCACTTCCTCCGGGAAGCGGTCTACCTCCACCACCACCTGCATGTTATGAATCGTCGAGCCGTCGTTCAGCGCGATGAAGTTTACTTGCTTGTTCCCGCGCCGGGTCTTCACCCAGCCCATCACTTCTACCGTTTCGTCGTAACTTGTCGCTTGCAATAGCTCTTTTACCGTGAGTCGTTTCATAGATTTGGTCATTTATTATCGCGAAGGTAGTGTTTTTTTCCGGAAGAACGCAAGTTTCCTGTTGTTGGCCCCAACAACGCCATTGTTGGCTTCAACATCTCGGTCGTTGGCTTCAGCAACGCCATTGTTGGCTTCAACATCTCGGTTGTTGGCTTCAGCAATGCCATTGTTGACTTCAACAAATCGAACTTTCACGACGAGTATCGCGCGAACCACCGCGCGATCTTGTCGCCGTAGGTCTTGGAGACGGGGATGTCGGGGACTTTCTCGACGCCCAGCTCGAGGGAGATGCCCTCCTTGTCGCGGCGGATCACCTTGACGTGCTCGAGGTTGACCATGAAGGAGCGGTGGCATCGCAGGACGTCGTGGGGGGCGAGCGGCGCCTCGAGCGCCTTCAGCGTGTTGCGCAGCAGGAAGCGGGTGACGGCGCCCTTGTTGAGGTACGAGATCACCACGTAATTGTCCGACGACTCGAGGTACAGCAGCGCGGGTCGCGACACGGAGAGTCGCTCGTCCCCCTTCTCGTCGCGGAAGGAGAGGAGCGGGGGGCGGTCGCCGTTCCCGCGCGCGCCTTGTTCCTCGACGCGTTGCAGTTGTCGTTCCTTGTCCCGGCGCGAGAAGTAGAGCAGGAGCATCGCGTAGGGGAGCAGCAGGACGAGGGAGGTGTTGACGACCGACTCGCGGAAGGTGTGCCACGCGTCGCGTTCCCCCTCGTTGATCGAGAGCGTGTAGATCGTGTAGAAGAGGGCCATGAAGAAGATCTCGGCCGCGATCCACGCCGCGTATTGCCCGTGCGTGATGGCGTGGCGGCGGGCGCGGAAGTACATGAGCACGCGGCTGACGACGACCACCACCACGCCCGTGAGGATGATCAGGCTCGAGAAGACGAAGAACATGAACCCGGACACGGGGTACCACCCCCCGGAGCTGAACGGCTTGTAGAGGTTGATGAAGAGCAGCGCGAAGCCGGCGGTGAAGATCACCAGCCGCGTCAAGTTCGAGCGCTCGACCATGTAACGGGGTATTTCCCGGCTGAATATATCCATGTTATTCGCGAGTAGCACGCGAAGATACCGTTTTTCCCCCTTTCCCGTCACCCCTTCATGGCGAATTTCACCCCGCCGGGCGGGTTTTCACCCCCCGGGGGGCGGGGGCAACCCATTTTTTTGCGAAAACGCGCGAAATCGCGTTTGTTCGCGATAAAAAAGCGAAAGACCATGAACCTGACGCAGCGCGCGAGCATGCTCAAAACCCTCTTCACCCACGAGAAAAGCGTCGTCCTCGAGGACGCGCCCGTGGAGATCCGTTCCTACCCGTTCGTGCAGGCGCTCGGCGAGCGGGAGATCGACGACCTGCAGGCGGGCATGCCCGCCGGGGAGTTCTGCCCGACGCCGGACAACGGCATCGAGGAGAACAAGCGCTTCCCCTACGCCGTCTTCCTGCACGGGAAGGCGGGGGGCGCCCGCGGGGCCATCATCCTGCTGCACGGGTTGAACGAGCGCTCGTGGGACAAGTACCTCCCGTGGGCCGAGCGGCTCGCCACGACCACGGGGAAGGCCGTCATCCTCTTTCCCCTCGCCTTCCACATGAACCGCACCCCCGCCCGCTGGCGCGACCCGCGGGCGCTCCTCCCGTGGGTCAGCCGGCGGGGGAGCGAGGCCGGCAACGCCACCTTCGCCAACGTGGCCATCAGCACGCGACTCGCCGCCAGCCCCCTGCGCTTCTACGCCTCGGGGCGCGAGTCGGTGCTGAACCTGTGGCAACTCGTCGCCGAGATCCGCGGGGGGCGGCACCCGCTATTTAAAGAGGGGGCGACGGTCGACCTGTTCGCCTACTCGATCGGGGCGCTGCTGGCGCAGGTGCTGCTGCTGGCCGATCCCGGGGGGTTGACGGGCGACACGCGCCTCTTCATGTTCTGCGGCGGCGCGCTTTTTAGCTACATGGACGGGAGCGCCCGCGATATCGTCGATCAGGCGGCTTACGCCCGCGTGCGGGAGTTCTACCTCGACGACTTCCCGCGGGCCTTCCGCCTCGACGAGGATCCCATCGTGAAGGCGTTCAAGGCGATGATCGTCCCGGGCGGCGCCGGTGGCTACCGCGAGGCGGCCTTCGAGCGGGCGGGGCAACGCCTGCGGGCCGTCACGCTGAGGAGGGATTCCGTGATTCCCACGCGGGGCGTCGCGCGGGCGCTGGGCGAGCGACTGGCCGCCAGCGCCCTCGAGGAGTGGGATTTTCCCTTCCCCTACTCGCACCAGCACCCCTTCCCCGCCGCCCCCGGCGTGGAACCGGGGCTACTCCAGCGCTCCTTCGACGCCCTCTTCGATCGCGCCGCCGGGTTTCTCGGCTAAAAAACCCGGCGTCATTTCCTCGTTTTCATCTTAAAAAAACGTACTTTCGCGACGATTTACACGATAAACATGGGTAGTTACGATTACGTCATCGTCGGCAGCGGGCTGGCCGGCCTCTACACCGCCTACCGGGCAGCCGCCCGCGGGAGGGTCGCCCTGCTGGCCAAGGCCAGCATCCGGGAGAGCAACTCGTACTTCGCGCAGGGGGGGATCGCTGCCGTCACGGGCGAGAACGACGCCCCCTCCTTTCACCTGCAGGACACCCTCGACGCCGGCCGGGGGTTGTGCGACTACCCGCCCGTCGACCTCCTCGTGCACGAGGGGCCACTCAGGATACAGGAACTCATCGACGAGGGCATGCATTTCGACACCGAGAACGGCTCCCTCGCCCTCGGGCTGGAGGGCGGCCACCACCGCAAGCGCATCCTCCACGCCGGGGGGGACGCCACCGGGAGGATGATCACCGACTTCGTGATCGACAAGGTGGAGCGCAGCCCCTCCGTGGACGTCTTCGACAACCACGCCGCGGTCGAACTGCTGGCCGACGACCGGGGATGCTTCGGCGTCAGGACGTGGAACGAGACGCGCGACCGCGAGGAGATCTTCACCGGCCACAACGTCTTCCTCGCCTCCGGCGGCGCCTCCGCCATCTACAAGCGCACCACCAACCCGCGTACCACCACCGGCGACGGCCTCGCCCTCGCCTACCGCCTCGGCTGCGAGATCGCCGACATGGAGTTCGTGCAGTTTCACCCCTCGGCGCTCTACACCCCCGACGGCGAGGCGTACCTCGTGAGCGAGGCCGTGCGGGGCGAGGGGGCGCGGCTCCTCGACAGGCAGGGAGAGCGCTTTATGCCGGCGCGGCACGAGCTGGCCGAGCTGGCGCCGAGGGACGTCGTCGCGCGGGCTATCTTCGAGCGGATGCAACGGGACGGGGAGGAGTTCGTCTACCTCTCCCTCGCGCACATGGATCCCGCGAAGATCCGGCAACGCTTCCCCAACATCTTCGAGAAGGCCGCCGCGCTGGGCTTCGACATGAGCGACCGCGTGCCGGTGGCCCCCGCCGCGCACTACACCGTCGGGGGGGTCAGGTCCGACCTCGCCGGGCGGACGAACATCCCCCACCTCTACGTCTGCGGGGAGCTGGCCTCGACGGGCATCATGGGCGCCAACCGCCTCGCCTCGAACTCGCTGGTCGAGTGCCTCGTCTTCGGCAAGCGCGCCGTGGAGGACTCGCTCGCCAACCGGCGGGAGGCCCCCGCGCCGGACGTCGAGCCGCTCTTCACCCGCGATCCCTCGCGGTTGCCCGCCTACCTCGACCTCAAGAAGGAGATCGCCGACCTCATGACCCGCGACGCCGGCATCATCCGCTCCGGCGAGGGGCTGCGCCGCGGCCTCACGCGGCTGGAGGAGCTGGCCGCCGCGAACGGCGGGGAGGCGGAGTACTTCGCCCGGGCGCGGGAGAATCTACTTACCGTCGCCCGGCTCATCATCCGCTCGGCGCTCTACCGGCGGGAGAGCCGCGGGGGGCATTTCCGTTCCGATTTCCCCGTCGATGACGACGCCTACCTTTTCCACGTGATACAACAGCGCGGGAAGGAGATTCGTACCCTCCCCGTTCAAACCTGCTAAATACTCATCCTCATGTCACACGATTCCCTCGTCGACCGCCTGATTGACCTCGCCATCGAGGAAGACCTCTCCACCGGTGACCTCTCCACCGACGCCATCATCCCCGTGCAGGCCCGCGCCGTGGCCGAGATGACGGCGAAGGCCGACGGCGTCCTCTCCGGGATGGAGATCGCCCGCCGCGTCTTCGCCCGCTTCGAGGAGGGGATCTGCTGGCAACCCCTCGCAGCCGACGGCGACGCCGTGCGAAAGGGAGAGGTCATCCTGCGCCTCGAGGCCGGGTACCGCGCCCTGCTGCGCGGGGAACGCGTCGCCCTCAACTTCCTGCAGCGCATGTCCGGCATCGCCACGCGGACGGCCCTCTACGCCCGCGAGCTGGCTGGCACGAACACCCGCCTGCTGGACACGCGCAAGACGGCGCCGGGCCTGCGCGTGCTGGACAAGATGGCCGTCGTCCACGGCGGGGGGCACAACCACCGGATGGGCCTGTACGACATGATCATGCTCAAGGACAACCACGTCAAGATCGCCGGGGGAATCCCCGCCGCCGTCCGGCAGGCGCGTGCCGGCCTGCCGCTGAGCGTCAAGATCGAGGTGGAGACCTCCACCCTCGAGGAGGTGCTGCAGGCCGTGGGGGAACGCGTGGACATCATCATGCTCGACAACATGACCACCGCCGAGATGGCGCGTGCCGTGCGCCTCGTCGACGGGCGGGCGCGCGTCGAGGCCTCCGGCAACATGACCCTCGAACGCCTCCGCGAGGTGGCCGCCACCGGCGTCGACTACATCAGCGTCGGCGCGCTGACGCACTCCGTCACCGCGCTGGACATTAGCATGAACGTGAGAGAAGGATCAATCACCGTTAATTAAAGAGAAAACATGGACTCGAACGAAATTACCGGGCGAATCAAGCAACTGAAGGCCGAGAAGAACGCGATCATCCTCGCGCATTATTACACCCGCCCGGAGGTGCAGGACGTGGCCGACTACCTCGGCGACTCGCTGGGGCTTTCCCGCGTGGCGGGCGAGACGGACGCGCGCGTCATCGTCTTTTGCGGCGTGCACTTCATGGCGGAGACCGCCTCGATCATCTCCCCGGACAAGAAGGTGCTGATCCCCGCGTGGAACGCCGGTTGCTCGCTGGCCGCGAGCATCACCGGGGAGGACGTCGAGCGCTGGCGGGCGGAAAATCCCGGCGGCCTCGTCGTCTGCTACGTCAACGCCACGGCGGAGGTCAAGGCGCACGCCGATTACTGCTGCACCTCCGCCAACGCCGTGAAGGTGGTCAACAGCCTCCCGCCCGGGCGGAAAACGCTCTTCGTCCCGGACAAGAACCTCGGCGCCTACATCAACAAGCTGACCGGCCGCGCGATGGAGCTGTGGCACGGCGACTGCTGCGTGCACGAGCGCATCCCCGCCTCCCTGCTGCTCCAGAAGCTGGAGGAGTTCCCCGACGCCGAGGCGCTGATCCACCCCGAGTCGAACGGCTCGCACGACGACCGGGTGCTCGCCCACCCGCGCGCCTTCATCTCCTCCACCGCCGGCATGATCGCCCGCGCCGGGAGTTCCCCCGCCGGGCAATTTCTCGTGGCCACCGAGCTGGAAACCATCCACGAGTTGAAGAAGAAGAACCCCGGGAAGGAGTTTATCCCCGTCCACCCCACCACCCGCTGCGGGCAGATGAAGAAAATCACGCTCGAACGCGTGCTGGCCGCCCTCGAGGAGGAGCAGTACGAGGTCAAGGTGCCGGACGACCTGCGGGAAAAAGCGTGGATACCCATCCGCCGCATGTTAGAAATCAAATGACAACAAGATAACACGTATCACATGAACATTTCACTGAACTGGTTAAGAGATTACATTACCGTCGACCGCGACGTCGACGAGATTTGCCGGATACTCACCAACCTCGGCCTCGAGGTGGGGGGATACCGGGAGTACGAGTCCATCAAGGGAGGCCTCCGGGGGCTGGTCATCGGGGAGGTGCTGACCTGCGTGCCGCACCCCAACTCCGACCACCTGCACGTGACCACCGTCGACGCGGGCGGCGAGGAGCCTCTACAGGTCGTCTGCGGGGCGCCCAACGTGGCCGCCGGGCAGAAGGTGGTGGTCGCCACCATCGGCACCACCCTCCACGACGGCGACACGCCCGTCGTCATCAAGCGCTCGAAGATCCGCGGCGTCGAGTCCCTCGGCATGATCTGCGCCGAGGACGAGATCGGGATCGGCGACGCCCACGACGGCATCCTCGTGCTGCCCCCCGACGTGGTCGCCGGGATGCAGTTCAACCAGTACTACCCCGTTTACCGCGACACGATCATCGAGGTGGACATCACCCCCAACCGCGTCGACGGCGCCTCGCACGCGGGCGTGGCCCGGGATCTCGCCGCCTTTCTCGGGCAGGAGGGACCGGCGCGTTACGCCCTGCCCCCCGTCGACGACTTCCGCGCGCCCGACGTCCCCTGCCTCCCCGTCCGCGTGGAGCGTCCCGAGGCCTGCCGCCGTTACGCCGGACTCTGCATGGATGGCCTCACGGTCAAGCCCTCGCCGGGCTGGCTGCAACACCGCCTGCGGGCCATCGGCCTCCACCCGATCAACAACATCGTCGACGTCACCAACTACATCCTCTTCGGCCTCGGGCAGCCCCTCCACGCCTTCGACAGGGCGAGGATCAAGGGCGACCGCGTCGTCGTGAAGAGCGTCGAGCGGGGCGCGAAATTCGTCACCCTCGACGGCGTCGAGCGGGTGCTCCACGAGGACGACCTCCTCATCTGCAACGGGCAGGAACCCATGTGCATCGCCGGCATCTTCGGCGGGCTGGAGAGCGGCATCACCGGCGACACCACCTCCATCTTCCTCGAGAGCGCTTGCTTCGACCCCGTCTTCATCCGCAAGACCGCCCGCCGGCTGGGACTGAGCACCGACGCCTCCTTCCGCTACGAGCGGGGCACCGACCCGAACATCGTCATCCACGCCTTGAAGCTCGCCGCGGGGATGATCCGCGAGGTGGCCGGCGGGGAGATCTCCTCGGGCATCGTCGACGTCTACCCGGAACCCGTCGCCGACTTCGAGGTGCTCGTCAGGTACGACCGCGTCGATCGCCTCGTGGGCAACAAGATCCCGCGGGAGACGATCCACCGCGTCCTCCGCGCGCTGGAAATGACCGTCGAGGAACGGGGCGACGGGGAGATGCTCGTCCGCGTGCCCCCCTACCGCGTGGACGTGCGCCGGGAGGCCGACGTGATCGAGGAGTTCCTGCGCGTCCACGGCTTTAACAACGTGACGCTGCCCGGCAAGTTGAACGCCTCGCTGAACGTCTCCGAGAAACCGGACGACTTCAAGCTGAAGAACCTGGTGTCCGACCTGCTCGCCGCCAACGGCTTCCGCGAGGTGATCAACAACTCCCTGACGAGGGCCGCCTACTTCGAGGGGCTGGACGCGTTCGATCCCGCGGGGACGATCCTGCTGCATAACCCCCTCAGCTCCGACCTCAACGCCATGCGCCGCTCCCTGCTCTTCGGCGGGCTGGAGAATATCGCCTATAACGTCAACCGGAAGAACGGCAACTTGAAGCTCTTCGAGTTCGGCAAGTCGTACACCTTCCTGCCCGGCGGCGGCGACGGCGACGACCCCCTGCGGCAATACCGCGAGGAGTACCGCCTGGCGCTCTTCGTCACCGGCGACAAGAACCCCGCGTCGTGGAACGCGCCCGCGGGCAAGAGCGATTTCTTCCACCTGAAGGGCTACTGCGAGCTGGTGCTCGAGCGCCTCGGCCTGTCGATCGACCGGCTGGAGGCGGGGGACGCCGCGGGCGACCTCTTCCGCGAGGGAACGCGCTACTCGCTGGACGGGCGGGCGCTGCTCTCGATCGGGATCGTGAACAGGCTGCCGCTGGAAAGGACGGGCGTGCAGCAGGAGGTCTACCACGCCGACCTCGCGTGGGAGGAGATCGTCCGCGCGGCGGCCACGCGCGTCGTCACCTTCGCGCCGGTGCCCCGCTTCCCGGCCGTGAAACGCGACCTGGCGCTGCTGCTGGACGAGGGGGTGACCTTCCGCGAGGTGCGCGACCTGGCCTTCGCCACCGAGCGTTCCCTGCTCAAATCCGTCACCCTCTTCGACGTGTACGAGGGGGAAAAGCTGGGGCCGGGCAAGAAGTCCTACGCCGTCAGCTTCACGCTGCTCGACGAGGGGCAGACGCTCACCGACAAGCAAATCGACCGGGTGATGGAGAAGCTCGTCAACGCCTACGCGCGCCACCTCGGCGCCGGGATCCGGTGACGGGCGCGGTTTTTTTATCTTCGCGTGCCTGAACCCGTGTCATCAAAGATTCTTTTACCCGTGTCGCTCGCGGCGCTTTTATCGCTCGCGGCGCTCCTCGCGGTGGCGTGGCGGCGGCGCGCGGCGGGTCGCGAGTGGCTCCCCGTCGTGAACGAGCGGGGAGAGGTCACGGGACGCGCCACGCGCCGCCGTTGTCACTCCGGCACGCGGCTCCTCCACCCGGTGGTACACCTGCACGTCACCGGCCCGGGCGGGGAGATCTTCCTCCAGAAGCGGGCGATGACCAAGGAGCTGCTCCCCGGCAGGTGGGACGCGGCCGTCGGCGGCCACGTCTCCGCCGGCGAATCGATCGAGGAGGCGCTCGAGCGGGAGAGCCGCGAGGAACTCGGCCTCACCCGCCTCCGGGCGCGCTTCCTCGGCCGCTACGTCTGGGAAGGGGAGCGCGAGCGGGAACTCGTCTACGCGTTCCTCTGCACGGCCCGCGACGAGATCCT
>JAISAV010000026.1 GCA_031266545.1 Odoribacteraceae bacterium
CGAGGTTTTTAACGGGCGTTGCAGGTCGATGGCCTGCGCGGCGTTCATCAGCTCGATGGCCAGCACGCGTTCCACGTTCTCGACGACTTTCACGGTCTTCGTGGCGGCGTTTCCCCCCATGCTGACGTGATCCTCCTGCTCGTTTGACGAGGGGATGGAATCCACGGAGCAGGGGGTGCACAACTGCTTGTTTTGGCTGACGATGGCCGCGGCGGCGTATTGGGGGATCATGAAACCGGAGTTCAGGCCGGAGTTGGCGATCAGGAATTCCGGGGTTTTCCGCTGGCCGGAGATCAGGCGGTAGGTTCTCCGCTCGGAGATGCTCCCCAGCTCGGCGATGGCGATGGCGAGGAAGTCGAGGGCCAGCGCCAGCGGCTGGCCGTGGAAGTTGCCGCCGGAGAGGATGAGGTCGTCGTCGACGAAGATGGTCGGGTTGTCGGTCACGGAGTTAATCTCCCTCTCCACGACGGACGCCGCATAGGCCACCGCGTCGCGGCTGGCCCCGTGCACCTGCGGGATGCAACGGAAGGAGTAGGGGTCTTGCACGTGCACCTTGTTGACTTGCTGGAACTGGGAACCTTCCAGCAGCGCGCGGATGTTTCGCGCCGTCTTGACCTGCCCGGGGTGCGGGCGCGCGGCGTGGATCTGCGGCAGGAACGGCTCGATGCGCCCGTCGTAGGCGTCGAGGGATAGCGCGCCGATGATGTCCGCGTGTTCCAGCAGGTTGAAACTTTTTAACAGGGCGTACACCGCGTGCGCGCTCATGAACTGCGTGCCGTTCAGCAGGGCCAATCCCTCCTTGGCCCCCAGCGCGACGGGTTCCCACCCGAACGCGCGACAGACGGGCGCGGCGGGCTGGATCTTGCCCCCGTGGAGCACCTCGCCCTCGCCGATCAGCGGCAGGAAGAGGTTGGCCAGCGGGGCAAGGTCGCCGGAAGCGCCCAGCGATCCCAGTTCCCGCACCACCGGGATCACCCCCTCGTTGAACATGTCGATGATCCGCTGCACCGTGGCCAGTTGCACGCCCGATTTGCCCAGCGATAGCGCGTGCGCCTTGAGCAGGAGCATCAGTCGCGCGATTTCCGGGTGTACCGGGTGGCCGAGATTGCAGGCGTGCGACATCACGAGGTTGGCCTGTAGCCGGCTCAAGTCCCCCGGCGAGATGTTGATCTTGCACAACGACCCGAAGCCGGTCGTGATGCCGTATAGCGGGCGATCCGAGGAGGCGATCTTGCGATCGAGGTAGTCCTTGCAGCCCTGGATCAACTGTTTGCTCTCCGCCGAGAGGGCGAGTTTACACCCGTCGCGTAGTATGTGATGAATGGAAGCGAAGGTCAGCGGGGCTGGCGAAATATGAAATGTCATCTGGATAAAGTTTGAAAATGAATACTTGGCATGAAAAACTCGCGCCCGGCGGGGAGCGTTTCCCTCGCGGGTGCCCGGGACGCGGCGACGCCTCAGGGGAAGCGGGTGTCGAACCCGTGACATTTCAACGGGCGCGCGTCCTTTTTCGTGTACGTGCAAGCATGCATTTCTCGTCGTTTACTCGTTAACCGGCCACCGTTCCAGCTCCTCGAGGGAGACCGCGCGTTGTTCCCCGGTCTTCATCTCTTTCACGATGGCCGTGCCGTTGTTGATCTCCTCCTCGCCGATCAGGATGACGAGGGGGATCGCCTTCTTGTCGGCGTAGCTCATCTGTTTCTTGATCTTGGCGGCTTCCGGGTAGATCTCCGCGTTGTGGCCGCCCGCCCGGAGCGCCCGGAGCAGGGGCAGGCAAAAACGCTCTTCCCGCTCCCCGAAGTTGATGAACAGGAATCGCGTGGTGGTCGCGGAGTCACGCGGGAAGAGATCCAGCCGCGTCATCACGTCAAAAATGCGGTCGGCGCCAAAGGAGATGCCCACCCCGGAGACCTCTTTCATCCCGAAGATGCCGGTGAGGTCGTCGTACCGCCCCCCTCCCGTGATGCTCCCGATCTCGACGTCCAGCGCCTTGACCTCGAAGATGGCTCCCGTGTAATAGCTAAGCCCGCGGGCCAGCGTCAGGTCGAGCTTGACCTCCGTCCCCACCTCCAGCCGGCGCACGTGATCGAGGATTTTCTTCAATTCTCCCACGCCTTTCACCCCGGTCTCGCTCGCCGCCAGCAGCAGCTCGAGCCGCGCCAGTATCTCCTCGTTGGGGCCGTCGAGGTGCAGGATGGGGCGGAGCTTGTCGATGGCCTCGTCGGGGAGGCCCCGCTCGCGCAGCTCGGCGTTGACGTTCTCCTCGCCGATCTTGTCCATCTTGTCGATGGCCACGGTGATGTCGGTCAGTTTATCCGGGTGGCCGATCGTCTCGGCGATGCCCGCCAGTATCTTCCGGTTATTGATCAGTAGCCGCGTCCTGATTCGCAGGCGGCGGTAGACCTCGTCCACGATCTGGATCAGTTCCACCTCGTTCAGCAGCGAGTCGCTCCCCACCACGTCCACGTCGCACTGGTAAAACTCGCGGTATCGCCCCTTCTGCGGCCTGTCGGCCCGCCACACCGGCTGGATCTGGTAGCGCTTGAACGGGAACGTCAACTCGTCCCGGTGCTGCACCACGAAACGGGCGAGGGGCACCGTGAGGTCGTACCGCAACCCTTTCTCGCAGATCCGCCCGGCCAGCCGCGGGATGTCGCGTCCCGCCAGCTCCTCCTCGCCCACCGCGGAGAGGAAATCGCCCGAGTTAAGCACCTTGAATAGCAATTTATCCCCCTCTTCCCCGTATTTCCCCATCAAGGTGGAGAGATTCTCCATCGCCGGGGTCTCCAACGGCAGGTAGCCGTAACGCTGGAACACGCTCTTGATCGTGTCGAAAATATAATTTCGCTTGACCATCACGTCGGGAGCGTAGTCCCGCGTGCCTTTAGGAATGGAGGGTAATTGTGCCATGTTGTCTTTATCTTTTAAAACGGTGTCGCGAAGATAAACTTTTTCGCGCTTTCCCGCGCCATCGCCGTCGGGAAAATCGCGCCTGCGGTCAGCGAGCCGCCTTGCAGGGCGCACGGGGTAGCCTCTCCACGTTTTTTTGCCATCGCTTGATAATTAGGAAGAGAATCGCTACATTCGCCCGCTCATCTGATAAAACCAACGTGTCATGCAAGAAGAAGCGGCCGTGTTCAAGCAAGTGCAGGCAGGCGACCGGGACGCCTTTAAGGTGCTTTTCGATCTCCACGTGGAACCGCTATACCTCTACGCGATGGGCTTCGTGAAGCGCCGGGATGACGCGGAGGACATCGTGCAGGAGATCTTCACCACCCTCTGGGAGAATCGCGCCGCGATCTCCTGCGACGGCTCGTTGCGTGCCTACCTCGCGCGGGCCGTTCGGAACGCCTGCATCGACCGCGAACTGCACGAGCGCGTGAAGCGACGCTACCGCGAGGAGATCATGGCCACGTGCCGGGAGACGCGGGACGACGACGACCGCGAGTCCCTCTACCGCCGCCTCCACGCCGCCCTCGACACGCTCCCGCCCCGCTGCCGCGAGATCTTCACGCTCGGCTGCATCGACGGGTTGAGCTACAAGGAGGTCGCCGAGGCCACCGGCACCTCCGTCAACACCGTGAAGACACAAATCAAGATCGCCTACAAAAAACTCCAATCCGAGCTGGGCGAGGAAAACGCCTTGTTGTTGCTCCTCCTCCTTTCTTCCCTCTCCACCGTCGAGTAAAAAAAACGAAACGCTCTTCACCCTTTTCGACACGCTTCCCGTTTATTAGGCATGAATTAAAAAACGTGACTTTATGGAGACAAAGAATGCTAAAAAGAACGGGGCTGCACATGCGAGTATTTTACGCGTGGCAATCGTCCTGCTGCTCGCGGGGCTTTTTAATTCCTGCTCGAAGGACGACAACGAGGGGAAATATTTTTATTACTATTTCGATCAAAAAATCTTCTTGCAACAACAAAAGGACGTGATATTCATCAAGTTCTCGCCGGGTACCACGCGTGAACAATATCTTGCCTTGATAAACAGCGAGGCCTCCTTGCCCGTGCGGGAATGGAAGTTTTTCGAGCATGGTATGGAGAATTA